>JAAXIR010000035.1 GCA_012270265.1 Candidatus Poseidoniales archaeon | reverse complement strand
TGAAGGTCAAACCTTCCATAGATCCATGGCCGAGGAGACGCGCAGCATCGACGACCTGTCTCAACAATTGGATTCAGAAGGTATGATTGGATTTACCCAGTCGTTTGTTTCCGATCTTGAACGTGGCTTCTCAACAGTTGATGAGAAACACCTACCATGGCTTCAACAACTCAAATCCAATGATTGGAATGGCATACTCTGCTTCGGAATGGGTGGATCGGCTGCTGGGGGCGATTTCTTGGCACGAATTGCTGATGCTTCAGGTTCAAAGCCGTTCATTGTTCACAGAGGCTACCAATTGCCATCGTGGTGGACGCCTGAATGGCTGATTCTGGCCACTTCCCACAGTGGAAACACCGAAGAAACGATTGCTGCAACGGAGTCTGCTCTCAAACAAGGCGCTACCGTTATCGTCATCGCAACAGGCGGTGTTCTGGCAGGACTTTGCGAGTTGCATGAGAATTGTCACCTCATTCCATCGATCAGTGGGCAACCTCCACGTACCGCCTTTGGCCACTTGTTTTCACGTCAACTCGCACTGATGGAACATCTGGGATTGATTCCTCCACAAGCGGACGATGAGCGAGAAGCCATGCTTGTTCGTTTGGAATATGCTTGTCAAGCAAACGATTTCCGTAATGCATCGGGCACCCCATTGCTCGACTTGGCGATGGCTCTTCGAGAACATCCGATTGCATTGCTTGGACCGACAGAAATGCAACCAGCCTTGGTACGATGCAAGAATCAATTGAATGAAAATTCAGGTCGCTTCGCTCGAATTGGAGTTGTTCCAGAAATGAATCACAACGAAATTGTCGCGTGGGGAGGCGTCTCGGATGATGCCGATCCTGCTCGTGAAAATCAAGCGATATTGATTCTTACATGGGATGGAATGCATCCACGCGTACGCCGTCGAGTCGATTGGATGATTGAACATACACCCACGGATTTCGCATGGAGAATTCATGGAGAGGGAACTTCATTGTTGGAAGTGCTTCTTCATCACTGCATCGTCATGGATTGGCTCACCATCGCTCTTGCATTGCTACATGGCAAAGATCCAGCAGCGATTCGTCCCATCCAAGCTCTGAAAGGGTATCTTTCTGATGATGCATCAATAGAGTAACCCGAGAATGTTCCGTGGGTCAGGATAACGCTTGAGAGCATCATCGCGATGCTCAGGCGAGACAACGCCTTGCAAATCTGGTTCTGTCGGTTCAACCATAGACAACTGTATGTGGACGTGCGGAGGCCATCCTCCGTTTTCGTATTCTTCACCCATCTTCCCAATCGCATCGCCTTTCGAGATGGGGGCGCCTGCAACCAATCCGTTCAACGATTCACGTGACAAGTGACCGTGAAGAACCCAGATGCTTTGCTGTTCATCATCAATCTCAATCAAGTGTTCTGTGATGATGGTCGGACCGTAGGATCCATCCTCATCGTTGTCTGCAAAACTGTGAATCCTTCCATCCTCAAACGCAAAAATCGGTGTTTGTGCAGGACCTCCAATATCAAGGCCAACGTGAATGGTTCGCTCACCACCAAACAGGTCTTGCGTGTACATTCCTCGTCGATCTTCATCGTATCGACCGACTGTATATTCGTACTGTTGATTCCACGTCGTTTGTGGTTTCTGAAGATTTAGGACCCAGTATTCGTCAGGAAGAAGAACGATTGGATGAAACGTATTCTCTCCACTTCCTGCTCTGTCTGGGCAACCCCACATGAGCGTAAGAAGGGATTCTCCTCTAAGAGTTCATGCATGAACTTGATGTGATGCTTGAACCAGCACTCAAGCATGTGGGAGGTTGTGCTTGCAGTTCTCCTACCGACCATTGCCCCCGGCCTTGCCTTGTTGCGTATCCTCGATGCTTCTGCGGATACCTTCCGAAAGGCATTGTTGTGTTTCCCAATTGGGCTTTTAACCATGTATGGAACATCAGGGTTATTGTTTGTCATTCAAGCATGGAGCGTAACGAATTTGACCATTGCACTCGTTCTTCTCAACGCTTTATCGATTGCTTTTTTGTTCCGCAAAGTACACGTCGAACGAACCACATACACGCAATGGCAAAAGATGGAAGCAGCAATCCATGGCCTCGTTCTTAGTGAATCTGAGCCTGAAATTGAACAGGAAGTTGCTGCGCAACAGTGGTTCCAAAGTAACCGGAACCCATTGCTGCAGATTGCAGCGGCGTGCTTTTGTCTCCTTACATTGGTTCCGATCATCATGTTTGACCGCCCATTTGGTGTTGATTGGATTGGATTTAGCACACTTGCAAGCCATGTTGCCCAATCTGGCACGTTCGAGGTTCCATCACCGAACACAGGATTGTGGACATATCCTCCTGCGTTTCCAACCATTCTCGCCTGGATTGTCAGTGTGACAGGATCTTCGATTGAACAATCCATTCTCGTTTTGGGCCATCTTTCCCTCTTTGCCCTCCTTCTCGGGATTTGGGGAAGCATGGATCGACTCGGCGCAGGTGCTTCAAGCGTTCTAGCCATGGGTTCATCCTTCGCTTTGTTTGCAAAAGTGTTTGATTCGGGCTACCCTACCGTAGCGAGTCAATTGGGATTGATTGTTGGATTGATGATTGTCCTACGACCAATTCAGCAATCACTCAGGTATCATCTGCTCGCTTTTGTATTCCTCTCAATTTGCACCGTTCTTATCCACCCAACTGGAGCGATCTACCTCGCTGCGTTGCTTGTTGCCAGCCTCCTTACTCGTGAACGATTGTCCGATGATGAACAATCCCAACAAAAGCCGATCTTCCTTACGTCGATTCTCATTGTCACCTCGATGTTCGTCATCGCCCTCATCTATTTCGCACCACGCATGCTGAGTGAGCCAGTCTTTGCAGAATATGGATGGCAAGGCGGAAAACCTATGCTCATGTTCAATGGACCGCTGATGTTTTTTGCGAGTGTAGCGATTTTCATGGGACGCAGGAGTCTCGAAATCCAACTGCTCTCTCTCTGGTTCCTAGCATTGTGGCTTCTTTCATTCGTACATCTCATCGAAGGATTGGCGAACATCCAGGTTCTCAGCCTCCTATCTTACACGCTCTATTCGATGGCATTGCATGCCTATCATGTCCCCCTCGCAGTGATTGTAGGGTTACTTGCGAGTCGATCGACCTCGTTGACAACCGTCGATGACGAAAAAGCATGGTTCGGATTGGAAATGGACCCGTTCATTCGACCGTTATACAGCTCGATTTTTCTCGTCATGCTCGTCATCGGATCGATGATGAGCGTTGGTTTGTTGACCAACTTGTCAAGCCATGAGGAACTTCACGCAACAACATCGGGCGATGCTGAGCTTCGAACGTATCTGATGAACCATCCACCCGACAAGTTCGTGTATTCTGAAAACGTACATTGGGGACACAGCTACGCCTTCGATGCATCAATTCAAACCACAAGCATTCCAACACTCGGGCTTCTAACTTTGGATGATTCCATACAGGGTGCGGCAACAACAGCCATTCGCATGGATGATATCGAAACCTTGAATCAACTCGGTATTGGTTACGCAGTCTCAAGCCCAATCGGAACGATTGCATTGACTTTGGGCCCATCACCCTATTGGAGCATGGAGCAGGATTTTTCTGGAGCACGATATTGGAAACTATGGAATGAACCATCGCCCTCCAGGGTTACCTCCGCTGTCGTCATGAGCCAAGATGAATGCATCACAATGAAGGGATGTGCATTGGAGGAAGATCCTTGGCGCAACCACCGTTTCAATGATCCACTCGAGCGAGGTGATGATCGTATTGTTCTAATTCAAAAAGGAATCTTTGTTTGGAATGAAGTCGTGAATCAAACGAGTCTGCAAGGGCTGTACAAGGTCTGTATTGTGTATGAACAAATTGGTTCGTTTGAAGACTATTCGATCAGGTATAACGGTCAATCCTTGAGCTTCGAGAAGTCCGGAGGTTGGAACATGGCGTGTCAGAATGTCCAACTCGATCAGCGACTTCATGTTGAATTCGAATTGAATTCGGATGGCTCATCTTGGATCAACCCTCTCGGATTTTCTGGACGAAGTTCACACATCGTTGATTCAACTGGCTTACGGATTCATCATTTGGAATTGAATCGAGTAAATCCTGCGAAGGCATGAAAAGCAACCTTCTGTAAGAAACAAACGTGAAACGATTGATGATTCTCCTCCCTGTCCTCAATGAGGCAGAGGGATTACGTGCGGTTTTGAAAACCATACCACACGCATCGCTTGAAGAAGAGGGTTGGCAACCCGACATCGTGATTGTTGATGGGAAGAGTACGGATTCATCCCAACAAGTTGGTACTGAGAGTGGTTGTGTTGTCTTAGTCCAACCTTCGAAGGGCAAGGGGGAAGCAGTGCGATTGGGATTCAACTATGCGCTCCAGAATCACTACGATGCTGTCATCATGTTTGATGCAGACCAAACCTACGACCCAAAGGATATGCTGAGGATGCTTGCGAAACTTGAAACTGGAATGGTTGTTGTAGGAAATCGACTGAATCGCCATTTAGCCAGTGACGCCATGTCGCCGATCAATTGGATTGGAAATCATCTTCTTACGTGGTCCGCAGTCATCCTTCACGGCCTTGAAATCGATGATGTTTGCAGCGGCTTCTGGCTCTTTGATCGAGAAGCTTTGGTGCAGATGAACCTGAACAGCATGGATTTCGAAATCGAGGCCGAGATGTATGCGCAATGCGCCATCACTGGAATCCCACTCACCAACGTGCCAATATCCTACAGTGCTCGAGTTGGTGAGGCGAAGTTGGGTTCTCTTCGAGACGGTTCATCGATTCTAAGAAAACTCCTCGTACGCAAATTATTCCCTCTTCCTGTTGAAGAGGAGTTGGGTCAAGGGAAATTAGCGTTTGAATCCAATGATTGATTCAAGGGGAATCAACCCATAATTGTGTGAATCGGTTGAGGCTGTCGGATCTGGATTATCCCCTTCGACAAAAAGACCGTTTTCTTCAATACGCTTCAATCGCTTAATGCACATTCTCGAAGTATCGCGTGGGTCAGGGAATACGACGATATCTCCTGATTGCAGTTGTTGATTGTCCAAGACATTCACGTCGATGGTGTCCCCATCCTTGAGTGTCGGCCACATGCTGTCGCCGTTCACGACCACAGCCATTGTATCCAATGAATCGCCTCAACTTGCACGGACCCAAGAGACGTCTCGTCCCTTGGTTGCCCAGAACATGTTGTGAATGGCTTCAACAGCATCCATCAACTCTTGTGCGTGTTGTTCAGAGACTTCTACCTTGCATGCAGAGCAAAGTTTTGCAGCCATCCAAAACGTTGTGTGGAGATCTGGGTTTGATTCAAGGTGTTGCGGCTTGAAGAAGTCTGTCCAGAGAACGAGTAGTTCGTCCTTGCACTTCTGTGCTTCTTCTTCCTTGATGGCTGCATAGCGGCTCATCGTGTTGATGTAGGAGGCAGCGGACTTGTCTGCATCGCCGGTGCTCAATGCTACCATTTTCTTGGTCATTGATTGCACGGCTTCTGCTGCAACGCGTGCGCTTGCAGGGTCGTAGACGCCACATGGGCCGTCACAGTGGGCAAAGGCTTCGATGGTGATGGTGTTCTCCATGAAGGTGCCTTGAATGTCGAGCACTTGAAGATATGCTTTGCAGCAATTTCTCAATGCAAGGGACTAAAATGACGAAGCATGAGACTGGAACATGTCAAGGGTTCATGTCGCTATCCTTGGCGCTTCAGGCCTCGTTTCGCAACGCATGCAACAACGTCTCGATATGCATAATTGGTTTGAATTGGTCTCCGTTGCTGGACAGTACTCCGGCACAAACCTCGCTGATATCGAATGGTATCTGGACGAGTCGCGGCCGGAACTACTCAACTCCAGTGAAATCAAAATCCTCGACATCAACGATGGAAACCTATCACAGGAGCTCAAGAAACGAAATGTGACTGTTGTCTTTAGTGCATTGCCAAGCGAACCTGCGTCGAGAATAGAATCAGAACTCGTCAGTGCTGGACTTCACGTGTTCTCCAATGCGAGTGCCTTCCGGATGCATCCGCATGTCCCACTCATTGTTGCTGATGTCAATCCCGAAGCTCTTGATGCATCATCGGGTCAGGCCCTCCATGCATGTGCAACAAATTGCACACTCATACCGATTCTTCATCCCCTTTCTGTTCTATCACAAAACTACACCATAACTAAGGTGGTTGCTCGAAGTGAACAGGCCCTTTCTGGGGCGGGTTGGAAACTCCTTCACAATCAGGAATTAAAGACGCGAGCCATTGATCAAGAAATCCCAGGAGAAGCTGAGAAAATCGTCGAGGAGATTGAACGTATTCTCGACCTCAATGCTGAGTGGGACGTGCAAACGAAGCGCGTGGATGAACGCGACGGACACATCGTTCATGTCGAAGTCCATATTGACAATACTCCGACTTTTGATATGGTTGCATCTTTGTTGCAATCGAAGGAACAAACGCTTGCACTCCCAAGTCAACCAACACACAGCATGGAGCGCATTCAATCCGAACCAAGCCGAGAAGAACATCTCTGGAATGGACAATCGATGACTCCACTTGACCCTTCGATGGATTTCAAGGCAGGTATGACAACGACTGTCCAGCTTAAATCGGTCGAGAATGGAGTCGTCTCGTTCATTGGATTGTCCCATAACACCATCCGTGGTGCAGCAGGGGGCGTTGTTCTTCTCGCAGAATTAGCCTACTCAAAGAAATATTTTGAGCAGTAGACCTAAATCCCACCCCTCCATCATCGTATACGTGAGCGCATGGGAATAACAGCAATGATTCCAGGAACAACCATCGATGGGCTCCTTTCTGAGGCTGAAGAGCGTTGGCACGACATCTTCGATGCTGAAGCATTGCGCATGCAAGTCATGCTTATCTGTCCAAGAAAAGAACGTAAAATCCTCGAAATGCACGGTGATATGGTCGAGCATGGTCAGCCAGTGATTGGTGTGTTTCACCGTCCTCGTGCAGAGGCTCGTTTGTTGGAAGAACAAGGTTTGAACCCACGAGACGCCTCGTTTGAATTCCTTGACCTCGCATCAACGGACTTAGGGCCGTGGATGCAACACATGATCACCAATGAAAAGTGGGTTCGTGGTTCGATCTCGATTCAACCCGTCCCATTTTCAGTGGACGTTCCCGCACAACGAGCGTTCGAGAACATCACCATGCTTTGTTTCCGTCATCCGAGCCTTCCAGCGATTGAACGGTATTATCTTCCATTTCCTCCGACGTCAATCCCGAACAAGTGTTTTGTGAGTCTTCCTCGCCGACAGGCGGCAGAATTGGCTCGACAACAAGCAGAAATTCTCGGTGTAGGTCGTGCTGCAGAACCTGCAACACCAGAACCCGTCCTTGTAGAAGAACCAGTTGCACCTGCTCCAGAGCCGATGCAATCTCCTGAGTCCGATACAGTTGAAGCAGCAGAGGTTACCATCCCCGAGCAAGAATCGGTACCACTTCCTGTGATTGAAACGGAATCCCCTAATGGGCCACAATCTGTCACTGAAGCGATCACCAAAGCAACAACGGATGGCTTCGAAGAAATGCAGGCTGCGGGTGACGAATTGGAAGAAGCGAACGTTCCTCTACCAACGGCAGACGTCACCGGCGAAGTTGAAGAAGCGGCAACAAAACCTGTTGAAGAGCCGCAAACAGAAATCGAGATTGAGTTCAGGGCTCTCGTCACGGAACTCATGGCCAATGGCGTTGAGCCGAGCGACATGGTCGATGACCCGCGCTGGGAACCGATCAACGAGCGAGCAGCGGCTGTCGGATTCGAAACCTGGCCCGTCTTCATGGAATTAACATCGGTCCAGTGAAAGGTTGAAAGCACAAGGTGTCCAGTCAAGAACAGGTGAGAACATGGCATTCTGCGTGACGTGCGGACAATCTTTGAACGATGGAATGCGATTCTGCCGTTTTTGTGGCAATCAGCAACCTGGTGAACAATTGATTCAGCGCCTTCGTATGGAGGCTGAACAGATACGTCAAATTGCGCTCATGATGAGCAACCAACAGGCCATGCAACAAGCCCAATTTAATGCGCAAATGCAACAACAGCAGCAATTCAACCAACAATTTGGACAGCAACGTCGTTGGTGAATGCATGCGTCAACGGCATCTGGCGATGCGACTCTCATCGCTTGAGCCGCATCCATGACAGTCGGTTGAACTTGAGAAATATCAAACGGAAGGAAAACTTGCAGCTGCTGTGCTTACCATGATAGTCCTTGGCGACTGATTCGCAGGCAAACACGTACTTGACTTGGGAGCAGGTAATGGGGTTCTTGGAATCGGCGCTGCTTTTCTCGGGGCAACACATGTCACCATGGTCGAGTGCGACCCACGCACCGTTGACGTTCTTCAACACAATGTTCGAGAAGTTGAAGGTGAGTCCATCTGCACCGTCATCAACAGTCGAGTCAATGGACATCCTATCGAACTCGACAAACCTGTTGATATGGCGATCATGAATCCACCATGGGGCGTCCAAACTTTACGAGCGGATAGGGTATTTTTTGAGACCCTGTTTTCGATGGAAATTCCCCTCATTCACTTCATACACAGCATCGAAGCTGAGCATTTGTTGCCACTCGCTCTCGAATACGGGTATGAACTTCATTCAATCTATCAGGATGATTTCCGGCTACCGGCAGCTTACGCACATCACACAAAAAACAAGTCTTCCACTCGAATTCGATGTTATCGTCTTGAGAAGAAGAATTGATGCAAACCCATGTGAGGGGTTGAAAAGGGAGCAGCGCTCGCATCCAATCAGCACACGTTACCGCTACGTCGGTTGCTTGTGCAGCGAGTTGAAATTATGACGACGAGCCTCGTCACCCCAGGAACAGAGATTGGAACCGTTGGCGAACATCAAGCCGGCGAAGGAACGACCACAGTTGACAACCGAATCGTTGCAACAACGACAGGATACATGAGAATCGATGATGGTCAAAACATCGTTGAAGCATCAAACTCCCGCGTCAGC
>JAAXIR010000085.1 GCA_012270265.1 Candidatus Poseidoniales archaeon | reverse complement strand
ATCCCTCCCAGCGCATTGATGAGTCTATGACAACGATCGACGACATCCAAAGGGCTTGTTCCAACGACATAGAGCGAGGGTTCCCATCCAAAATCTCCGATGTCAAGGATGACATCGATGGTTGAGCCTGAATCTTCGAGACCAGAACGATCAGCGTCAGCAAGTTCCCAACCGAGTTGGTTGCATGCTTCTTGGACAGCATCGATGTCTGTTCCTTCGTAATCACCAGGCGGCCGTATGTTCATGATTGCGGACTTTGAAGAATCGTTTTTGCGAGCTTCGAGCAGCATCTCAGCAAGATGCTTTGAGGACCCAAACTGTGGTTTGCCATGAGTGCGGAGTTCTCCCTCAACGGCGTTGATTTTACCGGGTACTGCTGCGACGTCATCTGGAGAGGTCGCTGAATTGAGGCATGCTGCGATATTCATCCCAACCTTCGGGAGAACCTGTAGTAGAAGTCGAGCATCAAGTCGCCCAATGGCCCACTCGAGTCGGCGAATCAGAGCGTGTTCGTTTTGATCGACTTCAAGGTCCAATCCAGTCAAGGTCTTGTCAAATCGGAGTACTTGATTTCCAGTGAATTGAAATTCGACAATGAATCGTTGCCTCAGCAATTCTTCGGTCTGGCCAATAGACAGCAATCCACCAGCAATTTCTTTTGCCCATCCGTCAACGGTGAGTTCATCTGCAGAACCAGGTAAATCCACGATTCCTTTCTGATATTGTCTTGAAATGGTACTTTGGGTGGTACCGAGTATCGATGCAATGTTCATCTGTGACCATCCTTGGCCGCGTAGTTCTCGTGCAAGTTGCATGTGTAGACGGTTGAGCCATGCGCCTCCGGTTTCTCCTAGCATGTGCTTCCGAAAGCAAGAGAGTTATTCAAACTATGTAAAGAAAAATGCGATATGCATATATTCGGAGAAGAGGATTAAATGACCATCTTCAAAGACCGCTTTGGCCACGAAACACCATGGAGGCTGAGCAGTTCCTCGACGATGTCCTCGCTCGAGTCAAGGACTTTCTCGCTGCTAGTCAAACCGAGTCGAGCATTCGATTCGCAGAACCTCCACAATCACTCGGAAAGACGACCGATCTCAAGTTGCCACTTGAAGGCCGAGGTCTCGAAGCTGCCTTGGATGATATTGAATCCGTTCTACGTCACTCTGTCCGCACAACAGCTCCAGGTTTCATGAATCCACTGTGGGGTGGACTCTCCATCGCCTCAATTGCAGGTGAATTGGTCACGGCTGCTACCAATACGGCGATGTATACTTACGAGATTGCACCTATTGCCACCTTGATCGAATCCACCATTCTCAAGCGGATGGCGGAACTTGCTGACTTTGGAACCAGCCAAGGAACGTTGACGACTGGTGGTTCAAATGGAAACCTCCTCGGTATGTTATGCGCTCGACAAGCCAAGACTCCACTGTCATCTCACTCCGGGTTTGATGGTACGAAAATGGTTGCTTTCGTCTCAGAAGAATCACATTATTCGTTTAGCATCGCATCCAATGTAATCGGCATAGGACACTCGAATTTGATAAAAGTGCGATGCAATGAAGACGGACAAATGCTGCCTGAAGCACTCGATGAGGAGATACAGCGTGCCCTCGCTAGCGATCAAATTCCATTTGCAGTATTGGCCACGAGTGGGACAACCGTTCGGGGTAGTTTTGACCCTCTACGAGAAATCGCAGGCATTGCTCATAAACACAATTTATGGATGCATGTGGATGCTGCTTGGGGTGGTTCGTGTCTCTTCTCTTCACGCTATCGTTCGCTGATGGATGGAATTGAACTCGCCGACAGTTTTTGCTGGGATGCGCACAAGATGATGGGTATACCCCTGATCTGTTCAGCCTTTATTGTCAAGGATGCAGATATCCTGAGGACTGTTTGTTCGACGGGTCAAACCGCCCACTATCTCTACCACGATACCGGTGCAGAAATTGACCTCGGACGTTTTTCGCTTCAGTGTGGGCGACGAAATGATGCACTCAAGCTGTGGCTTGCATGGCGTGAAATTGGCGATGCTGGTTGGGCTTCGATGCTTGAACGGTTCATGGATTTGGCTGACTATTTACAGCAGCGCATCGATAATCATGATGCGTTGGAAATGGTCAGTGAACGAATGTGGACCAATGTTTGCTTCCGCTATGTCGGTAATTCTCCTGAGGAAGAACTCAACCGACTGAACGCCGAGTTGCGTGAACGTCTCGTTCAAGACGGACGATTTATGGTTAGCCGTAGTACTGTTGGCGGGAAGATCATTCTACGCTCTGTCATCGCAAACCGTAACATTACAGAATCTTCGCTTGATGCGTTCTTGGACCGGGTGGTGACACTTGGAAAGGATATTGAGCGAGGTTTACCCCAGAGATAATTAGGACAGGATAACGATGAGCGATGGAGAACTGATTCGAACTGCGTTGTACGATGAGCACGTTGCCCTCGGAGGGAACATTGTTGATTTCCATGGTTTTGAGTTGCCTATCTGGTACTCGAACATCAAGGCTGAGCATCTCGCAACCCGAGAATCCGCCGGTCTCTTCGATGTTTCTCACATGGGTACATTTCGCTTCAGTGGCCCAAATGTACGTGAGTGGCTTGAAACCGTTGCTACACAGAAAGTCTCTTCCATCACCGTCGGTCGTTGTGCGTACACACATTTTCTTGACAAAGATGGTTTCATCATCGATGACATGATTTTCGCTGTCGTATCTGAAACCGAGATTCTTGGTGTTCCAAACGCCTCGATGATCGATACCATGTGGGATTGGTTCCAAGGATTCTCTCCAAGTGAATCTGGAATTACGATTGAAAATCTCTCTCCACAAACATCGATCATCGCTCTTCAGGGCCCAAAAAGTAAGGCATATTTGGATGCTGCAATGGGCGAGGGACAACACGTAGGTCGATTCAAGTGGTCTGAATTCTCAGAAAATCAACTAGGCGTGACTGGGTGGATTCAAGGAACAGGCTATACCGGTGAGGCCGGTTACGAGATTTTTGTTCCGAATGAGCAAGTCGCTACTGTTTGGCGTGCCCTCATCAATGCCGGAGCTACCCCTGTCGGACTCGGCGCACGTGACACCCTCCGCCTCGAGAAAGGGTACCTCTTATCCGGTGTTGACTTTATGTGGCCTCAACTCGATGATGGAACTCATACGTTCCTCGCTCGAGATTCTTGGGAAACGAATGTACCCTTTGGCCTCGATACTGAGCATGAGTTCACTGGCCGACATCGTGTGCTTTCTCACGCATCAGACGATGCTCGATGGTGGGGAATCAAGTATCTTGAACGTGGACCTTTGCCGAGACCAGGCAAAGATGTTCTCTCTCTCGATGGTACGAAGATCGGTCAATTAACATCAGGAGCGCCTTCTCCATCACTTGGAAACACGGGTATCGGAATCGGCTACATATCAGGTGTATCCGAAGGCGATGAAGTACTGATTGCGGCAAGTCCACGTTCGTCCGTCAAGGCTGTTATTATTCGGCCGCCTTTTGTATAGACGGCCCACGTTTCTTGACGGTTCAATGACGAACATTATGAGCGCTACGCGATTGGTTACGATTGCCTGAGGAGGCGAGTCGCGTGGTTGACCAATTACCAAATCTTGGACGAGAAGAAGAAATGCTGAAGGAGATGGGCGTTGCGTCCATCGATGCACTGTTTGCAGATGTGCCTGAATCGGTGCGAATGGTTGGCGACTTACCGTTGCCTGACGCTCAAAGCGAAGAGGAGTTGCTTGCTGACGCAAAACGACTGCTTGGTGCGAATCTTGCATTGGGCGACCAGCCTTCGTTCCTCGGGGCAGGACTGTATCGAAACTTTGTACCATCATGTGTTTTCCAACTCGTCACTCGTGGAGAATTCTTGACGTCGTACACTCCATACCAGCCGGAGGTTTCCCAAGGTATGCTACAAGCCATGTGGGAGTTCCAGTCGCTTATCTCAGAACTCATTGCTATGCCCATTACCAATCTTTCACTGTACGACGGATCAACAGCAGCTGCTGAAGCATTGACCTGTGCTGTTCGAGTTCATAACCGTAAGGCTGAGCAGAAGGATACGGTCTACATCTCTGAATTGACGCCTCCAGATCGTATCTCTGTCATCCACAATTACTGCCAAGGAGCAGGCATCAACGTAGAGATGCTTCGCCACGATGAGAATGGCTGCATCAATCTTGAGGATGTTCAGCGAGCACGTGGATCTTGTGCAGTCTATGTTGAACAACCCAACCCACTCGGTATCATCGACGGTGGCTATCCCTCATTGAAAGAAATCATCGGAGAAACAACTGCGCTAATTGTCGGTGTTCAGCCTGTATCGCTTGGATTGCTGGAAGCTCCTGGGAATTACGGAGCAGATATTGTCATCGGAGAGGGACAACCCCTTGGAAGTCCGATCACTGGAGGAGGTCCCTTGTACGGGATTTTTGGCTGTACGCAACCCTATCTTCGGCTCATGCCAGGTCGAATCGTTGGTCGAAGCATCGATGTGGACGGTAAGGAAGCTTACTGCTTGACGCTCTCAACACGTGAACAACACATTCGCCGACATCGTGCAACATCCAACATCTGCACAAACGAGACGCTCATTGCGCTCATGGGTGCCATGCACATGTCGCTTCTTGGCCCTGAGGGACTTGAACAACTCGCCGTTCGAAACATGGCGGCCTGCACACAGCTCAAGCGCCTACTTGCTGGCGTAGAAGGCGTGACGCTCCCTTATGATGGTCAGTCTCATTTCAACGAGTTCGTCGTTGAATTACCTGCATCGACATCAGCATGTTTGGCTTATCTTGAGGCGAATGGTGTCGTCGGCGGTTTTGATGTATCCAACTGGTACGCCGATAAAACGAACCAAATGTTGGTCACGGTGACAGATCAGACAAGTCAAAGAGACCTTGACCGCTTGGTTGAATGTCTTGACGCTTGGACGCAGGAGGTGAGCGCTTGAGTCGGCTCTTCGAACACTTTGGAGCTGAAGGAAAGGGCTATGCTCAACCGGCGCCAATGCTCCCAGCCGCTGAACTTAACGTCCCAAGCAACATGGTACGTCAACAACTTCCTCGATGGCCTCGTTTGTCTGAACCCGAAATGGTGCGTCATTACACATGGCTCTCAAAGCGAAACTTCGGAATCGATACCGGATTCTACCCATTGGGATCCTGCACGATGAAGCACAATCCACGTGTGAACGAAGTGGTCGCTCAACTTCCTGGAATCGCAGACATCCATCCTCATCAGCCTGAACATCAGTTGCAGGGATTGCTCTCAATCTACTATGAAATGCAAGATATGCTCGCAATCTGTGCTGGAATGGACGCAGTGACCTTGCAACCTGTTGCTGGTGCTCAGGGTGAGTTTACGGCGGTCCGATGCTTCCAAGAATACTTCCGTCACAGAGGTGAACATCATCGAACCAAGGTCATCGTCCCTGACTCTGCCCACGGAACCAATCCTGCTAGCGCCGCCATGGCTGGATTTGAAATCATTGAAATCCCGAGTCAAGAAGATGGACGTATCGACTTGTCTGCCCTGCGTGCTGTCGTTGGTGATGACACGGCCGCAATGATGATCACCAATCCGAACACACTTGGGCTGTTTGAACAAGATATCGCAGAAGCTTCATCCATTGTTCACGAAGTTGGCGGATTGATGTATTATGACGGTGCAAACTTCAATGCAATCCTTGGGCGTACAAGTCCAGGTTTGATGGGCTTTGATGCCGTTCACTACAATCTTCACAAAACCTTCAGTCAGCCACACGGTGGAGGCGGTCCAGGGTCTGGACCGATCGGAGTCAAGGAGCACCTTGCCCCATTCCTGCCATCTCCAATTGTCGCTCGTCGTGCACCTACGGACGACGAGAAGAATCAGTGTGTCGACGATTACTGGTACACTTGGCACACGCCAGAACACACCATCGGTAAGGTGCAACAATGGCATGGTAATGCAGGGGCAGTGCTTCGATGTTGGGCCTATTACCGACGCTACGGTAAGGAACTACGCACCATGTCGGAACATGCGGTCTTGAACGCCAACTACCTCCGTCATGCCATTCATCGAGAAGCAAAAGCTGCAGGTGTTGATCACCTCTTCGTCGATGGAGCAGACACCATTGTTGCGAAGCACGAGTTCACACTTTCACTCGGCCCTGCAAAGGAAGCCTTGGGTATATCTGCAATGGATGTCGCCAAGGGACTTCTCGATATGGGCTACATGGCTCCGACGGTGTACTTCCCACTCGTCGTCCCGGAATGTATGATGATCGAACCAACGGAGACGGAGTCGAAAGAAACACTCGATACATTTGCGAGAGACTTCTGTAAAGTCCTCCAGCTCGATGCAGAGACGTTGCACAACGCTCCAACCACCACGCCAGTCCGTCGTGTCGATGAGGTCTATGCTGCCCGCAACCTTTGCTTGCGTCATCCATTCGATGATGAGTGAGTTCGCAGCGTAATGGGTTCTTGCGTGAACTGCAGCAATTCCCATGTCAATTGAGACGAATTGATGATCAACGCCATCGACAGGAGAACGATTTCGATGAGAAGCCACCACCATGGGGCAACAAAAGCGGTGGCAACCAAGATTGACGAGAGCATCATTAATCCGATGAGTGTTATGCTTGGACGGAAACGAACCAAGAGTTCATCGCCAATTTCATGGTAACTAAGGCGAACAAACTGAAGCAAGCCACGATAGACTTTGGCTTCCTGACCACGATGAATCACCTGCAAATCTCTGTGCTCCTCCAAACGAGCAAAAAAAGAATCCGAGTCGCAACGATAGATTTGCTCCATTATGATAGTAAAACCTCACACGAATATAACAACATCGCCGATACCCAACAGACAAAAGAACTCGGTTGAACTGGAGGGGATATGGTTGGCCTGTTCGTTGGTGGATGGTATCCTTCCGAAGAGAAGGCAATCATGATCACACCACTCTTTACGATGGCAGGATCTCTGTTAACGATGTCATTCCCAATCCTCATGCTCCTCTCAGGAAAGCACACCTCCTTCGTACCTTGGTTGATTCTTGTCTCAAATCTTCTTCTTGGTTTGGCATTGTTCTCAACATTCTCTCAGCGCAGAGTCCTCGTTTTACATCGTGGTGTTCATCTAAGCGTAGTCCTCTTCCTCGCGTCTGTTGTCTGCGTATTTGTTGATCAGATTTCACATTGGATTGCGCTCGGTTTTTGTTTTGGTCTCTTCTTCACGACGTATCGGGTTGCTGAGAAAACCTCCGCAGGTTTCGGAGTTCAATTTCGTAGAGAATGGGATTCGAAAACCTACCTCCAATTGAATCCATCTCGTTTGAACCATTGGAAGGTTATCAATGCAAAACCGAGCAATGGTCTTATGGCAATTTCTCGTACAAAACAGCAACTTGCCGTCATGTATTGTGAATTTGGAGATGATGGGTGTTGGCTGCATCTTGATGGGTTTACAGAGCAGATTTTTGAACTTGAGAAGTTTTTTGTTGATGAAGATTGAGGGGTCATCTAAAAGAACTACCCGCGCTGCGAATTGGACATGGATGTATCTATCTTACTTGGCTCGAAGTCTGACATGCCGATTGCTGAAAAGTGCACAAAGGTGCTTGACAAATTTGGCGTAAACTACCAACTGCGCGTGGCATCGGCGCACCGCTCTCCAAAATTCGTTGAAGACATCATTCACAAAGCTGAAGAAGATGGATGCAAGGTTTTCATTGCGATGGCCGGTCTTGCTGCTGCACTCCCAGGTGCAGTTGCAGCATTGACAACAAAACCAGTCATCGGTGTTCCTTGCGGCGGTCGTGTCCCATACGATTCTCTTCTTTCCATCGTTCAATTGCCACCTGGTGTTCCAGCAGCAACCGTAGGTGTCGATCGTGGTGACAATGCAGGCCACCTCGCAGTGCAAATGCTCGCACTTGTCAACGATGATATGGCACAACGCCTCGTTCAAGATAAACTCGACCAAGTTGAGCGCGTTCTCCAAATGGACCGAGAAGTGAACGGCGGGGCTTGAGATGTTCGATGCGCCTGAATTCATCGAAGAATCGATTCAGCAATTGAAAGCGACCATCGACGATGTTGCGATCATTGCGTGTTCAGGCGGAGTAGATTCAACTGTTGCAGCAGTTATTGCCAACAAGGCTGTTGGAGACCTCCTCCATTGCGTCTATGTTGATACAGGCTTCATGCGCAAGAACGAGACAGAAGAAATTGAGGCCATGCTCGCAGAGCAAGGTATCAACCTGATCACCGTCAAAGCGGCAGATCGTTACTTTGAGGCATTGAAGGGCGTCACAGAACCCGAGCAGAAGCGCAAGGTTATCGGTGAATTGTTTATCCGAATCTTTGAGGATGAGCAAAAGAAATGCGGTGCTAAATACCTCGTACAAGGAACGATTGCACCAGACTGGATTGAGTCAGGTGGTGGTGTCCGTGATACCATCAAATCGCATCACAATGTTGGCGGATTGCCAGAAGACATGACCCTCGAAGTTGTCGAACCACTCCGAGAGTTGTACAAAGATGAAGTTCGAGAACTCGCCCGAGAACTGGATATCATTGTCGCAGAGCGACAACCATTCCCAGGTCCTGGTCTAGCGGTTCGAACACTCGGAGAATTGACTCCCGAACGTGTCGAAGTCGTTCGCGAGGCTTGTGCAATTGTTGAGGAAGAATTCGAGGCCGGTGCAGAAGCTGGAGAAATGGAATTACCGTGGCAATACTTTGCAGCACTTCTTCCCGTTCGATCAGTAGGCGTCCATGGCGATGTACGTGCCTATGGAGAAACAATTGTTGTTCGAGCAGTACGAAGTATGGATGGTATGTCAGCAAGATATTCGGAGATTCCACATCACATCTTGCAGAAGATCAGTACACGAATCACCAACACGGTCAAGGGTGCAGTCAATCGAGTTGTCTATGACATTACCCACAAACCACCAGGCACGATTGAGTGGGAGTAAAGCGTCAATCATTGTTTTGCTCGTTTTGCATTGCTTGAATCATCTTGATTTTTTGTCCACGTTTGAAAAATGTATACCAATGCCAAAAGCGGGCTGCAACGGCAAGTGGAAGGAAGAAACAGAACAGAACGCCGAGAACTGTTTCAGAAACCATGGTTTCACCTTGCATTGGTTGAGTCTTGAATTACGCCGATTGTGGGGCTCGAACCCACGACCTTGGGATTAACAGTCCCACGCTCCACCAGCTAAGCTAAATCGGCGA
>JAAXIR010000254.1 GCA_012270265.1 Candidatus Poseidoniales archaeon | reverse complement strand
TCCGACCAAGGAACGCAAAGCATCGCGGTCCAATACGCCCTCATTGCGTTTCACCGTTCCTTCTTCGAGCGGGAGGATGCCGCTGATCATCCGCAAGAGTGTGGTTTTTCCAGCACCGTTTGTTCCTACTAAGCCAATGATGCACCCTTCCGGAATGGAAAGATCGACGTGGGTGATTCCCGCCCCTCTTCGTTTCTTGAATGGATTGTACCATGCTGGATTTGGAATTAGGTGACGATATCCGATGGAGTCAAACTGCATCGCATCCTCATCCCCCATGCTACGGCTTAGAAGGCATATGTCTCAAATGCTTTGTTTTTGGTAACCATCTCCCAAACGCATATCACCGTTGCATCCTATTCGACGAGCATGGGGATGGCCATTGATGCGATTGGCTTCCTCCTTGTTCTTGGTTCGATTCCGCTTGCTTTTGGCATTCTGAGACTTGTTTCCAAGGACGAATCGATTGAATTCGTGTCGTTCATTGGTGAACGTTCAACATTGTACGCATTCGTTGGACTTGTTCTCTTGCTTGCTGTACCTTATGGTGCGTTCGTTGTTCTGCCAATCGTCGTGGCTCTCTCATTTGCAAGTCCTGCAGGGCGTCTGGATTGGACAGAATTTCGCAATCGACGTCTCATGGCTGGATTGCTGGTGTTGTTGATGCTCGGAGCTTCTGGACTTATGCCCACTGACGCTCCACGTGCGCCGGAAGAGTGGGGTGAACCTTTTGCAACAGAGAACCCATATGCCCCGGCTTGGCCAAGCAGCCAACAATACACATGGGTGTTTGTTGAACCACTAAATCCAACGAATTTTGAGGTTGTACAGAGTCTTGTTCTTCGAACCCCCCATCAACACAATCCCTTCCTGCAAGTAGAATCATCGATTTGGATTTCATCGTTGCTTGGCATGCAGGAGTCGAGAATGCGTCAGGCGATTGACTTAGTTGATGAACGAGTCCCAATCCGAATCGATAGCGAAGCCTTCCGACTTGATCAGAAAGGCGATGCACAATCGCACACGTTCCGGCCAACCTCTGGCGATGTTGAACTCAACGTTTGGGTCTATGACTGCTATACAACCTCAGGAACCGACCCAGATGGGACCAATGTGGGTGAGGTTGTCGTTGTTGGACAATCCAACTGGGGAGGAACGGTTGAGTTACTTGTCGTAGTGCGGCCATTTTTCCATGATGGTCTTACCACCGATCCATATGCAGAATCTCTCGTTAATGCGTGGATTGATGTTTAGTTTTAGGCCTCCCTAAAACTATATACTACATACTTTTAGGGCAACCGAAATCGGGGAGATAACGATGCTACACGCAACGAAAAAACCGATACTTCTAGCCCTATTGATTGTTCTTGGGTCCACTGCAGGATGCATTGGAAATGGTGCGGATTCGAGTGATTCGAACATCATTCGAATTGCGTTTGAGATAAAAGACGATTACACAAATGCCGACATGAATCCACAAATCCTTGCAGATTTCATGAGTGAGCAGACAGGACTTGAGGTCGAACTCTATCCAATTACTTCTGAAGGAGCCATCATTGAAGCGTTGCGTTTCGGACATGCAGATATTGCGTTCATGGATGCAGGAGCGGCATGGAGGGGATGGCAACAGTATGGCTTGGAGGGCCTAGCGGCGGATACCAAATCCGATGGGCGAACCTACTACAACGCTCATGCAGTCGTTCTCAACGGTTCGGATGCTGCGAATGCGTACCTTGATGACAATGCTTCTACAGATCCGTTTGCGATTCTTGAAGGAACAACTTCTTGCCACACAGGTTGGCTCAAATCTGCTGGTATGTTGCTTCCGATGGGATTCCTCATCTCGGAAGGATATGCGCCTGTTGTTGGTCCAGAAGATGACATTGAATCGCTCAGGTCAACCATCTATTCGTATTTCAGTGAAGATGCGAGTATCCCTGATTCAGGTACTCCCTATTCGTCCTACAGTGGCGCTCTTCACTGTCTGTCGGATGGAACTGGTGATGTCGCCTTCGTGAAGGATTCATCCGTTGCAGCTTATTGTGGATCCGACGACCCTGCTGCAAATGAGGATTGGTGTCTAGGGTTGGATGAGTACATTCTGTTGCCGTCCTATGGGCAAGCTCCTTCGCATCCGGTTATGTTCAATCCTGATTTCCTCGATGAAGATAAACAACGCCTTGTGCTTGACGCTTTACTTGCCCTCAACAATGAGACCTATCTCGAAGATGGCGTCGTTGGCGACGCTGTTGTGACTGGATGCCTTGATGTGAATGAGAATACTGTCGATGAAGACATCTCTCCGTCACAATGTGGTGATCATATCCTTGCAAACATCCTCAACACGAATGGTCTGGTTCAAGCCGATACGGAAACGCATCTCGGCATTTATGGTTCTCTCATTGGAGCGATTCCAGGAATTTCGAACTACTTTGATACGAAATACGACATTTCATCCTGAACAAGAGGAGGTTGACGTACATGGCTGACCCACTCCTGACCATCTCTGATTTGAGTATCGGTTTCAAGGAGGATTTGGTCCGAGATATTTCATTGGAGGTTCATTCAGGTGAAATCATCGCTGTTCTGGGACCATCAGGTATCGGAAAAACAACCCTTGTTCGAACCATTGCAGGCTTGGTTCGTCCACGACAAGGTTCGTTCGAACTACATCTTCCATCACAGGGTGGTTTGGGCTACATCCCTCAACGCCTTGGTTTGGTTCGCCACGCTAGCGTTTATCACAATGTGAATTTGGGAGCAAGAGCCAGTCTTCCACTGCTGAAAGGAAAGCGTGAAGAGAGAATTGAACGCGTCACATCGGCGATTTCTGCTCTTGGACTGAAAGAAAAAATTCACGAGCCGATTCGTCGCCTATCGGGTGGGCAAATACGTAGGGTTGCAACAGCTCGTGCTTTGGCACAACGGCCAAAATTATTGTTGGCTGATGAGTTTTTGAGTGAACTCGATCATTCTACCGTTGACGTTGTCATTGAAGCAGTACAAACGCTCATTGATTCAGGAAATTCGATCATCATGGTTGAGCATCACGAAGAAAATGTGGAATTGATTGCCACGAGAATCTGGTTGATACAAAACGAGCAACTTCTCGATATGTCCATCGAAGAATGGCGCAAACGACAGGAGGAAGAAGAATGAGAAAGAACTTCATTGCCGCTGTAGGCGGATTGTTGTTCCTTGCACTCCTTATCCTCATCGATTTAGCAGGTGATTGGGGTCGATTGGGTCAAGGAATTGACAACTTGCTTACATTCACTGGTGAGAGTATGTGGCCTCCAAATTGGTCGGTTTTGGAAGCGCAATCGTATCCTGTGTGTGAGAAGGACATCGAATTCTTCTGTTCGGTTGGATACATCGGAATGGTTGAAACCATCAAAATTGCCTTTGTTGCAACGATTCTTGGATTCATCGGCGCGCTTTCCCTTTCGTCTTTTGCAGCGAAGAATCTGATGCCAATGCCCATTGCACTGTTTTTTCGAATCGTGCTCTCGGCGATCCGAAGCCTCCCATCGCTCATTTGGGCCATCATCTTCGTCATCGTGATTGGGGTAGGGCCACTGGCGGGTGTTCTTGCCATGACATTCTACACAGTTGGTTATCTTGGAAAATTGCATTATGAAGCCTTTGAACGTATGCCAAGCGATTCTCTTGAGGTCAGCAGAGCAATGGGTCTTTCTCATCCAACCATCTTCACTTCAGTGGTCATTCCAGAGACTGGAAACCATCTGCTCAGCCAACTCATGTTCATGTTTGAATACAATGTTCGACATGGTACAGTGATTGGCCTTGTTGGAGCAGGTGGTATTGGTTTCTACATCAACACTTATCTAAAACTCTTGCAATACGATAAGGTACTTGCTTTGCTCATTCTCATCTTTATTGTCGTCATCATCATTGACCTGCTTTCGCTTATGATCCGTTCATTCGTGACAGATGATGGTGATGTACGTCAACCGAAGTGGTTCTCCTTCCTCAAGAAATTAAAGAAAGGTTCAGAGCAGTGATGTTTCAATCTGCTGCGATGTGCAAAGCACCGTTCTTGTAGAACACTTGAATGCGTTGAGGGACCTTTCGAGTTAATGCAGCAATAGCCTCGTAGATGGCTTCCTCTTCAACGTAGAATTGCTTTGCAGCATTTTGTGTTGACCATGGCTCAACATGGAAATTGTTTTCGCACAACCACTCGAGGAGACCTGCTTCAAAGTCGGTCAAATCAGAAGAGTTGTCATCTGCCATGCTTGGAGGATACCATCCCTCCATATGAGGAAATCGGCCCTATCCCAAGAGAACCATTCTTCGGCAGCACTCTTCTGCTTCAATATCCCCATCGAGAAGCGTGTTGAGTGCTTTTGTAAACGGAATTTCAATGCCTTGGTCGATAGCTCGATCACGGAACATGCGTGCTGCACGAACACCTTCTGCTACCATGGTCATTTCTTCGAGAGCTTCTTCCAATGTCTTTCCTGTTCCAAGTTTCTCACCCATGGATCTGTTTCGTCCAAACGGAGATGTAGAGGTCACGTAAAGGTCACCCAATCCAGCTGGACCAAAGGCTACCTCCGCCCTTGCTCCAAGAAGTGGTAAGAGAATGCATCCTTCCTTGAAGCCTGCACTGAAAATAGCGGCTTTCAGGTTGTCTCCACCAAGTGTTCCGATGGTCTTCAATCCGTCAACAAGGCCGCATGCAAGGGCAACGACGTTCTTGAACGCACCCCAGAGCTCCGCACCTTCAGGGTCTGAAGCGGCGTGCAAAAGCAATGTAGGTGTGGAGAGCGTCTCTGCAAGTCGTTCAGCCACAGAGAGGTCCTCAGACGCTACCAATGCTGTTGTCATTACACCTCCGGCTGCTTCTGGAGCGATGGTTGGACCGGTGAGCACCGCTAGCGGATTCGAGCAATTTGCATTCTTCAATGCTTCATGAATTGCTTGAGAAATCAACCGCTTTCCTGGAGCCAGTCCCTTTGCCAAATCGAGCAAGACGTGACCAGGACGGAGGAATGGAATGATGTCATCAACCACGTTGAGGATGACGGATGAGGGGATGGCAAGCACAACGATTTCAACACCATCAAGTGCTTCTTCAAGATGCATTGTTGCTTCCAATCCTTCGACAGATTGTTGTGGCAAATATTTCCGATTAATCCCATCCATGGTGATCGATTCATACACTTCTTGTTCAATGGTCCAACCTTTCACATGGTGACCTTCAAGCAGCCAAAGACGGGCAATAGCCGTCCCCCAATTTCCCAATCCCAACACCGCAATGTGTGCCATGACTAGGGACTTCGAACTCTTTGTCCTTATGTGCATTCCCTTCACGAGAGCCAGAAAGGCACAATTTCTGAGAAGATTTGATTCACCGAATCAGAACAAGTCGTCATCGTCTTCCTCATCGAAGGAAAAGACATCTTCTTCCTCTTTCTTCTTGGAAGCAGCGGCCTTCTTCTTTGGTTTCTTTTCTTCTTTGACTGGCTCAGGTTCTGGTTTCGTCTCTTCAACGGGCTCTTGTTTGCCACCTTGAGTTCGAAGTTTCGCCATTTCTTCCTCACGGCGCTGGAGGTCCTCGACCGATGTACCCGTTTGTGCAGCGAGTGCACGGCGGCGGTCTTCTCGGGCTTTTCGCTCAAGTTGCTTGTGCTTTGATTTGTCGATGTTTTGCAACATGTACATCGCATCGTGTTCCAGCAATGGAGAGTCTGAAATCAGGGTGATATCTAGCCAACCACCGTCCTCGACGATGAATTCTGCAAGAGGTTCGAAGTTCAAATCGGACTTCTTGATTTGTGTGTAATGCATGGCATTTCCTGTTCGGTGCTCGACGCCTGAGAAGTGGCAATAGAATTCCTTGGTTCCAATCGATTCACGAACCATGTCGAACAATTCACCATAATCTTCGGATGTCTTCATTCGACCATGACCACGAGCGTGAATGTGAGCAATGTTGAGGACGGGGATGGTTCCTTCAACGTGGTTAACGACTTCGATGACTTCTTCGAGGCTTCCCCACAGTTCCTGACGACCCGATGTCTCAATACCGATCTTGGATGGTGTCACATACTTGATCCATGGGAAGACTGTGAATTAATCAACGTCTTCATGCAAAATGTCGTGAACACGCTCAACAATGCTAGAGAAGATGTTTGCAACTTGCTCGTTGGCAGCCGTGCCACGTCCAAAGTCCCCGTAGTGACCTGTGTGGAGCGTGATGTGGCGTGCGTTGATGGTTCGCGCTGCTTGCAATGTTGCCTCGATTTTGGCAAGCGATCGTCCACGCTCAACACGATTGCCGAGAAGTTCGGAATAGTATGGTCCGTGGATGTTCATTTCGAAATCAGCCTTGTTGGCTAGGACACCGGCTTGCCAGTATTGTTCGAAGTGTTGTGGTTGAATCAATCGAACCGTTTGAGCTTCCATCGTCTCGAGTCCGAGAGCAATAATATCGTCCATTCCTTCGACGATTGTTCGTCCTTTACAGGACAAAGGTACGCCTGCAGGACCAAGTTTCACACCCATCATTCCACCCCCGCGAATACAAGCCAAGCCGTTCCCTACATTAACCCCTTTCCGTCACCCGTTTGCCGGAAATCTGTACATAATGTACAATACGACGGTTCATGAAGGTGAAACGAAACGACAGCCTATGTCGGAAATTGTTGAGGCAGCGATTGCTGCATTCCGTCAAGGCAATCCAGTTTGCCTATTTGATTCTGATAAGCGTGAAGGCGAAACCGACCTTCTGTTCCCTGCAGCATTTGCACAGCCTGCAACGATGCGGCAACTCCGTCAGGATTGTGGAGGCCTCCTCTTTTTGGCTATTGGACACGATGTTGGTCAGGCCTTTGGGTTACCATTTTTGCAGGATTTGCACACGCATGATGTTCTGACTGCAGAATATCCTGTCCTAGCTGAATTAAAGACGAACGACCTACGGTACGATGCTCGGTCAGCATTTACACTCTCGTTGAATCACAGGGAGACCTACACAGGCATTACCGATCATGACCGAGCACTCACAACCCGTCGTTTTGCAGAACTCACTGCGACCGTATTCGATGATGAACTCAGCGAGGCTGAGGCGCAGCGACGGATGGGTGCAGAATTCCGAACGCCCGGTCACATACCCGTTTGCCGTGAATCGCAAGGTGGTCTCTTGACGCGTCAAGGTCACACCGAACTCGCAGTTGGCATCGCTCGCCTCGCTGGACTGACACCTGTTGTTATCGGTGCGGAAATGTTGCAGCCAGATGGAGACGGCGCGCTCCCTGTAGCAGATGCTCGAGCATGGGCGGCAGAGCGTGGAATTCCATTCTTGGAAGGCGCAGAAGTCATTGCAGCATTGCACGGGTAATCTCAAGAACATGATTCCTCTGCTCAATACGGGTGAACACAATGAGAAAGGTCATGGCTGTAGGAGTTTTTGACCTTCTCCATGCAGGCCATCTTCACTATCTTGAGCAAGCAAAGGCCCTCGGAGATCACCTCACCGTGGTCGTTGCTCATGACGATACCGTCCGCAAGCGAAAGCATGAACCAGTTACCAATCAGGACCTTCGTCGACGCATGGTTGAAGGACTGAAACCGGTCGATGTTGCTTGCATTGGCAATTCTCCAGATGTTCCTATTTTCGATATCCTACCTGAGATTCAACCATCCATCATCGCCTTAGGATACGACCAGGAACATGCTGAAGACCGAATTCGAACTGCACTGGAAGAACGAGGTTACGACTCGATCGAAGTTGTCCGAGTTGAAGGTTTGAGCGACGATTTGGATGGAACTCGAAAGATCATCGCTCGCATCGTTGAGCGAGCAAAGGGAGGTGAATTCTGATGTTCACGGGTATCGTCCAAGGTAAAGGTGAAATCGTTTCTATAGAAAGTGGAAACGATATCACAACCCTCCAAATCCGTGTCCCATCGACGGAAGGATTGCAGATTGGAGCAAGTATTTCCATCGATGGTGTTTGCTTAACAGCAACAGCATTTACCGATGAGATCGTCTCATTCGATGTCATCCCTGAAACACTCGAAAAGACAACTCTTGGCCAACTTGAGCAAGGACATCACGTGAACGTTGAGCGTTCGTTGCGATACGGGGATGAAGTTGGAGGCCACTTGCTTTCAGGACACATCATTGGCCGTGGTCTTGTCAGTAAATCGGAGCGGGTTGGCGATGGTGCTCAATATTCTATCATCGCTCCACCCGATGTTCGGAAATACATTGTCAGCAAGGGATACGTCGGTATCGATGGTATTTCCCTCACAATTGGTGATGTCTCAGAAGACCACTTTGATCTCCATTTGATTCCTGAAACACTGCGATTGACCACCATCGGTGACAAGCAGGTTGGAGATGCAGTGAATCTTGAAATCGATTCAACGACCATGATGGTTGTTGAAACCGTTGAACGCATGATGAAGGAGAAATAAACATGCCAAATATCGTAGCCGTATGCGCAATGTACCACCTAGACGAGATGAATAAAATGTTGAAAATCGCAACCTCGCAGGCAGAGGATTTGGGATACAATCTCGTCGATGTCATCGAAGTTCCTGGTTGCATGGAGATTCCCCTAGCACTTGATAGAGTTCTAGCCAACGAAGAAATCGATGGAGCATTTTGCCTTGGTATCATTGAAAACGGCGACACGGATCATGGTGTGGTCATGGGTCAAGGCGTCAGCAAAACCATGAGGGAATTGCAGTTGGTTCACAACAAACCAATCGGTTTGGGCATCATTGGTCCTGGTGCATTACCCGAGCATGTTGGACCTCGAATTGGACCTCATGCAACAGCTGCAGTCGATGCACTACGCCCGTTCCTCGATGAGTGATTGGTTTCGTTTCTTGTAGAACACGTACGACCAAATGGCGAGTATAATCGCCAGATTCGTAAACCATACCCATGGTGTGCTCCATCGATATCCATCGACTTGAATGTCACTGAACGGAGCCAGAAACGGTGTAGGAAAGAATTTCGCAGTATGCGTCGGTATGTCGTTGAAGATGTGGATGAACCAAGGAAGCCACAGCCAAATTGCAGCGCTTCGTGCCGAGAGCGAATGATCCGTAAACAACCTTCGCGTAACGCCTCGCTTTTCGAAGAAAATCCACGTGAACAGGAACCCAATCGTCGCCCAGATGAGACTATGCGTGACTTGGTATGCTTCCCATGCGTACCATCCAAAATCAGCAGTGACCGTATTCTCATCAATCTCAGGTCGTCCGTCCAAAAAGAAGGAGTTCGGAATGAAAACAAGCAGGTCTGGAAGGACGCCCATCAATCCAGCAACCCAGAATTTCGTACGTCCATTCGTCGCACCCGAACCCATCAACCAGTGTGATGCGACATCCATGTTTGATGGAGCGGCTGGTCAGCGAAAA
>JAAXIR010000151.1 GCA_012270265.1 Candidatus Poseidoniales archaeon | reverse complement strand
CAACACACACTCGGGATGGACGCACCTCAGTACACACCAATCGCTCTTGTCGCATGCAATCTCTACCCGTTTGTTTCTGCAGCAGCCGCAGATCCTCCACTTGACAAGGACGCTTTGCTCGAAATGATCGATATCGGCGGACCAACCATGGTTCGCGCATCTGCCAAGAATCATGCAAACGTCATCATTTGTTGCAATCCGGACGACTACGATTCAATCATCGAGGATTTGGAACAATCGGGAGGGAATCCTTCAGGCGTCCCTATCTCGCGAAGACAAGCACTCGCTCTCACTGCATACCAACACACTGCATCGTACGATGTGGCCATAGCCAACACTCTTCACGGTCGATGGAACGGTGTTCCTGAAGCCTTCGATTCCGTTACCGAACAATCATCTCGCTTCCATGAAACACTGCTCGCTTCATCCATGAAGATGGAAACGCTGCGTTATGGAGAAAACGCTCACCAAAGTGCGGCTCTCTTTGTTGATGATGATGCCCATGGAACCCATTCGACGCTCGTAACTGCACACGTTGAAGGCGGTAAAGCAATGTCATACAACAACTATTCTGATGCTGATGCTACACTCCGATTGTGTCGTTCACTCTCAACCGATGAATGGCCAGACACGCCACATGCATGTGTCATCGTTAAACACAACAATCCCTGTGGTGTTGCTCTCGCTGCACGTCAGGTCGATGCGTACAAAGATGCATTGGCAAGCGATCCAGAATCTGCTTTTGGATCCATCATATGTTTCAATGAAATTGTCACCCTTGATACAGCCAAAGCAATGGCAGACTTGTTCATTGAAGTTCTCATCGCTCCGGGATACACTCCCGAAGCGAAGGAATTCATCATGCAGAAAGGAAACCGTCGACTCCTCACCATCGATTCACCCAATGATCGACTTGCACCACTCGAACGAAAGCGTGTCTTGAAGCAAATTGAGGGTGGATGGATTGTCCAAACCGAAGAAGCCCCAATCATCGATTGGAAGTCTGCGAAAACCGTTACCGAAAAGAGTGTATCTGATGCTGAAATCGATTCAATGAAGTTCGCTGTTCGCGTCTGTGAACAAGTGAAATCAAATGCGATCGTCATGGTTCAAGGTTTGGCAACCGTTGGTATCGGCCCAGGTCAGACCAGCCGTGTCGAAGCTGTCCGGATCGCCGCTCGTCGCGCAGGCGAACGAGCAAATGGATGCGTCCTGGCAAGCGACGCATTCTTCCCGTTCGCTGATGGTCTTGAACAGGCAGCACAAGCAGGTGCTTCCGCTATTGTTCAGCCAGGAGGTTCAATCCGGGATCAGGAAGTCATTGATGCCGCAGATCGACTCGGAATCTCCATGCTCTTTACCGGTCATCGATTGTTCCGCCATTGAAGTGGGCATAGGAGATTGGCGTCTCCTTCATGTAGTATTGACTTGTCGAAGAACCATGAGCGACCACGTCATTGCGGTGCTTCCCGGCGACGGTACAGGGAAGGAAGTAGCGGTCGAGGCCCAGCGCATTTTGGATACCATCCAAGAGCACACAAATCATGGGTTTGAGCAGACCGTGATTCCATGTGGGGGACAACACTATCTCGCAACCGGTGAAGAATGGGCTGAAGGTTCGTTTGAATTCTGTCGAGATGATGCAGATGCTATTTTTATGGGGGCTATTGGTTATCCTGGAGCACGATTACCAAACGGTGATCTCGCTGGAGGATCTGTCATTCTTGGCATGCGCAGCGGATTGGATTTGTACGCCAACGTTCGACCAATTCGTCTCTATGAAGGCGTTCCTCACAAGGTCCACGGTCGCTTCACCAATATTTGGGACCCAGACATGGTGAACATGGTCATTCTTCGTGAGAACACTGAAGGGCTCTATCACTCATTGCTCCATCGAAGTGCTCAACGAGCGAAAGGGCTTGAAGGGTACGAGCCTCCTGAAATTGATTTCCCAGGCCTTCATGGAGAGGTAGCGTACGACCCTCGACCTATTTCTTCGCACGGTTCAGAGCGACTCATCAAGATGGGATTCGATATCTGCGATACGCGAAATGGAGCTCCGGTTGATGGGAAGGCCCGTGTTTCTTGCATTGACAAGAGCAATGTGACACGTGGATGCCAATTGTTCCGACGAACGTTTGATGATGTTGCAAATTCGTATCCTCATGTTGAGAAAGACTACGGATACATTGACGCATTTACGCAGTGGTTGACTCGTACGCCTGAATTCTACGATGTTGTTGTTACCTCGAATATGTTTGGCGACATTGCAACCGATTTGGCCTCTGTTCTCCAAGGAGGGATGGGGATGGCTGCATCAGGAAACATTGGTGACGACCACGCCTTCTTCGAACCAGTTCATGGGTCTGCGCCAAAGCACGCTGGTCAGAACAAAGTCAACCCAATTGCGAGCATCAATTCTGTCCAGATGATGTTGGATTGGCTCGCACGTCGATCCAATGATGACGACTTGTTGAATGTCTCAAAGATCCTTGACCAGAGCGTAGCAGAACACCTCAAGGATGGAACGTCACTCACCTATGATTTAGGTGGTACTGCATCATGTACCGATGTGGGCACTTCAATTGCTAATCGACTTGCAACGCACCTGAAAGAGCTCTAGTTCGGCTGAACTTGCAGTTGCACGGTTGGAACTTTCCATCCAACAAACCAAATACCAATCAATGCGATGATGGCAATGGTTGTTTGACCGAAACCTGGGTCGCCTAGTTTCGTTACAACATAAATGGAAAACGCCGAAACAAGGGAAATGATTCCAATGATGATGATCTTTGAGTGTAGAGGTAATGCTCGACCTGCTTTGTAGTACTCGAGAAGTGCATTACCAAAAAGACGGTTCGTTAAGAGCCAGCGGAACATTCGCCTCGATGATCGTCCGAAACAAAATCCAGCAGCTACAAGCCACGACGTTGTGGGCCACCCGGGAACAATTGTTCCAATTGCAGCGAATACGACGAAGATGCTCCCCAGTCCAGTCCATAACCAACGTACAACTGGATTTTTCGAGGGTTTATGCATGTCCAGTATGAACTCGAGAATCTCTTCATCCGAGAGACCTCGAAGAGCGGTTGAAAGTGTGGTGGCTTCATTGGATTGGCCCTCCATTACCTCACTTCCTATGTCGGCCGTGCGAATTGATACTCATAAGGAATAGGGGCAGACATTGAACAATCGGAAGGACTGAAATTAAGTAGCCACTGGGATGATACCTGGGGGAAGTCGGTTGTTAGCAAAAATTGGAACGCCTGACAATCCGCTTCGTATAGCAGTCTTCTTTTCGGGCTCTGGTACTGGAATGAATGCGCTTCTGAACCATCAGAACAATGCCCAATGCATCCACAAGACCGTTCTTTGTGTTACGGACAAAGAGGATGCTGGAGGCATTCAATATGCTGAACAACACGATGTTCCCGTTCTTGTCGAAACCTTGGACACTTCTCTTCCTAGAGAAGAGCGACGCCGAGAACATGAGCAGCGCATTGCCAAGCACCTCGATAAAGCAGACATCGATTTGATTGTTCTCTCCGGATACATGCGCTTACTGTCTCCTGATTTCGTTGAGCAATATTACCCTCGAATCGTCAACATTCATCCCTCTCTATTGCCAGCATTTCCCGGAAAAGATGCGCACACCGATGTTCTCGCTTCTGGTGTTCGTGTAAGTGGTTGCACCGTGCATGTTGTCGATGCAGGAATGGACACTGGCCCAATCCTTGCTCAGCGACGAGTACCTGTTTTTTCAACAGATACACGATCAAACCTAGCAAGACGTGTTCAAGTCGAAGAGCATCGATTGTACCCTAAAGTCATCGATTCGATTTGTTCTGGTGTTCAATTTGATTTGGGGAATTGAAATTTTCTAAGCGAGCACCCAACGACTCCATCTGATTCCTGCTAAGTTCCGAAAAGAGATGCTTCAAACTCTTTGAAGTCGGAAGATTGCATCCCTGAGGAATTCGCGCTAGTGTATACTGCTCTTGTCCATTCATATCGACAGGGACGCCCGGCGGTTGTGTCAAAATCGCTTCAATTGCCGCTTTGTCAAGGTTGTACATATCACAAGGAAAGAGTTGGATTTCTTCATCGTGTTGCTGTACAAAAGCATGGACAACCTCTCCAAGTGATGTTGAGTCCTCCGGGTCAAACCAGCATTCAGCATGGAAAAGTACAGCTCGTTCTTCACCACCACAGGCCACAATGACACGGTGGTCTCGAGAGGTGAGAATGTCTGTGAGGGTGTTAACGGAGTCGAAAAGCAGGGCCTTGTCTTCTCCCATTCGAGTGCTTTTTCCTCCAGCCAGAATCAAGCAAAGCAAGGTCATGATGTTCACACAAGTTCATCCAGGGCTGACATGGCTTGTTCCAATTCATCGAGCAAATCACGTACTCGATCGAGGAGTGCTTGACGCTCACGATTTGATCGTGCTTGTGGCAACCATTCCAAGAGACGTCGGACATCTCGAGCATCGCGTTCAACCGTCCATGATAGAACCTGTTCAAGCACAGGATCTTCCGTAGGAAGGAAGCGCTCAGCCATAATCCTTCGACCAGTCCAAAGCCCATCAAGGTAGTCGTTGAATGAGACGTTGCCGTATACGTTCGAGGAGTTCCCCTCCATTCGGCGTTTCCTTGAGGAGATTCTCATGGTTCACTGTCCGTTTTTCATCAAGTGATAGGAGCAAGATCATCAGTTGTGCCCAAGTTTGGCTTTGATCTGCTGCATCTCGAATCCAAGCATCATCCGGAAGTTCGCGACCTCCACGAAGAAATTCTTCAGCTGTTTCGAGGAACACTTCAACAGATACTCGCTCCTGAACGAGTTGAAGAAAGACGGTCCATCCATTCTCACCCAATTCTTCATCCGACATGTTTGCAAGAAGTAGTCCGACTAGTTTGAGATCCTCACGACCACCACGCTTCCATATTTTTGGAATGAATTTGGCGATGGTTGTTCTGTTGTTTTCATGTGTGAGCATCCAAGATGCAATACGCCTCATTTCTGGATCTGGCGTTCCGATGTGAAATGTGTAATGTCCTGATTGAGCCAAACGGTCCGTCATCGACTTCGTTATCATCCCTGGAACGCCATACGTGTACGCCTCTCGAAGCATTGCAAGACGCTTGTTGCGGCGTTTTGGAAATGAAGAATAACCATCCAAGTAATCGTCCAGTGAAGTTGCCTTCATCGCGTTTCACCGTTGTTCTTTTTTCGAACATTGTCGAACAAAGTTGTGACGACTCGGACTGAGTCACGAAGTGTGTTGAGTGTTTTTTCAACCATGTTCGGATCCTCAAACCGCTCTTTGACCATATCTCTCAATTCACTTTCCACAAGGTTATGTTCCTCATCATCGATCGCAAAAAGATCCCGCAAATGGGCCATGACCCGGAATTCGTCTTTTGATAGAGATGCGTTGATAATGGCGACTTCGAAAACCGTTTTGTAGACCTCATGTTGTTCTTGGGCTGTGAGCAGGTCTCCATCCTCTGTCTTCACGCCATCGATGATGGCTTGATAGACTTCTGCAGGCTGATGTGGTTCAAGCTTCAGGCATGAAGAAAGACGAATAATGAGGCGTTTCTCTTCGCGTGTCAGAACACCATCAAGCAACATCACCTCAATCGTGCTGCGAAATGCAGCCAGACGGTGAACGGATTTGGCGGACACGGGCTGACGTAAGAAGGACCTCTTCTTGAACCCACGCGAAGATTTTTCCTATTTTTGGAGAATTGGTCAGCGTTTAAACAAGGATTACCGAAGTCCTTGTTCTTGTTCCAATTCTCTGAGTCGTTCGAGAATCGTTTCCGTAAACGTGTCTTGGATTTGTACATCGTTGTATCCGCCGTACACGTTTGTTGCCTCCAAGGTTAATTGTTGAGATGCTGGAATCGCAGGAAACGTTCGGACCATTCCATCGACCAGGGCAATCGGAACGTTGTTCTCGATGGCGAGTGATGTCAACCAAAGATCGTCGTTTTTGGGACAACAGTCCAAGAATGCCCGGCCACGTTGTTTTGCCGTTCGAAGAAAATCAGGACTGTAGATTTCTCCCATGGAAGAGGTGTAGAAATTAAGATTGGAAGGCGCTGTTGTGATGCCTGGGCCCCATTCAAGATACGGTAGTGCTTTTGTTCCTTCCTGATTTAATCGAATGCAATGAGCTCGGTAGGCATGGAGGCAATCAGGGCGTTGTTGCAGCGAATCTGATAGACCCTTTAGCAACCATTTTGGGTAGATGTGGTCCTCGTCTCCTGTTGCGTGCGGTCGATCGAAATCCTCAACCAATTCGAGAAATGGAGAGTACTTCGTATGCGGTCCAAAATTTTCAACCAACTGAATCTCCAAGCCACGCTTCATCAATCGCTTGAGTCCGTTTGTAGGTTGATTGTAGAGTTCTTCATCATCGACAAAAAGCACTGCTCTTGAAGGTCGAACGAGCCCCCGGGCGATTGCTTCGAGCGAGATGTGTGCTGTTTGAAAACGCACTCCATACGTCGTCATCGAAAGTGTTGGCCCTGTCTCAGAAAGCATCGATTTCTTGCTTGTACGGTTGTGAAATTCGAGCTTCTTGATCAGCAATGCGACGTAGAGTTTGTTTGGTAAGTTCCGAACGAAATCGAACACGCCCATCTCATCGCAACCTTTAGCGATGCTTGCTCTGAAGTTGATTATTTAATCACGTCGATGTCGTGCAATTTCCCAAAAGACGTTGTTCGACACGTACAGAAAGGGTTGAATCCATAAGGGTTGCAAGATAGCGTCGTTCAATGAAGAAGGTTATCATGCGCCAATACTGGCGGCTCCAGCAGTCTCAAACTGTCATTTCGATGGTGTTCTGGACAACGACACTCACATTGCTCATTTGGCCATACGTCAAGTGGCGATTTGAGAAAGAATGCAATAGCGGGCTCTGTTTCTCAAATGAGATTCTTGGTATCCCATCGACGTATGTTGGGCTCATGTCCATTGGCGTACTTGTGCTCCTAACCGTCTTGTTGATTGGTTACATTTACGACGTGGGGCTCGGGTTGTGGAAAGAACACTTGACGATTTCAACCGAACGAAATCCATTCGGGGTCTATCTCATTTCACCTCCAATGGGGCTCATTCTTGCTCAAACCAATATGCTCCTCAAGCAAATGGCTTCAGATGATGAAGAAGTGCAGCGACATGTAGCGTTTGTTGAACGCTGGCTTGAATGGAATGCTGACGAAGAAATATGGGCCAGAGCAATGGATTCGTGGAAGAATACGATGGGTGATGAGGATCCTCACCTGCCGTTCCTTAGCGAAAAAATGCAAAGCGATTTGATTGAACGTTCCTCTTCTCTTCCTAAGGAATGAAACACGAATTTGGGCGGGTTTTTGTCCACAGGATTCAAAAGGTGAAGGCGATAGCGTATACTGCTGAATCACATTCACTTGGCTTGGTGTTTTCATCAAACCGTTGCACTGCGTCCCCTTATGGGATTATGCGCCGACTGTGAGGAGGCCGAAAGGAGGATTTAATTTGTCTCGAAGAAACAATTCAGGAAATAAACAAGGAAAAGCAATGAAATACATGATCAAGGCTGATATTAAGGTCAATGGCACCGTTCAGCGCAAGGATATCATCGGAGCCATCATGGGTCAAACCGAAGGTTTGCTCGGTGATGAGCTCGAACTACGCAAGTTGCAACGAACGGCTCGTGTTGGTCACGTTGATGTCGAAATGGAAACAAAGGGCGGTAAAGTGCACGGAATGATTCTCATTCCAAGCAGTATGGACAATGTTGAGACTGCGATTATCGGTTCCGCATTGGAAACCATCGACCGGATTGGTCCCTGCCAAGCAAAAATCAGTGTTGTCGAAATCTCCGACGTTCGTGCAACAAAGCGAACCGCTGTCGTCGACCGTGCAAAGGAGCTTCTTCTCGCATTGGTCAACTCAGGTGAAGCTGCAAGCAAGACCGTTGTTGAAGAGGTTCGATCCGTTCTTACCGTTGGAACTGCTACAAACTTCCACGGATTGACTTGTGGCCCAAACGTCCAAAGTTCAGATTCACTCATTATTGTTGAAGGACGCAACGACGTCATCAACTTGCTCAACTGTGGGGTCAAGAATGCCATCAGCGCTGATGGTGCTGGTAACATCAAGCAGGAGCTCATAGAATTGGCCAACGGTAAGCAATCCGTTACACTCGCAATCTATGGGGACCGTGGTGGCGAGATGTTGTTCCGACAACTCAACGCTATTCTGAAGGTTGATTTTGTTGCGCAAGCCCCTGTTGGACAGGAATGGGAACTGCTGCCACAGAAAACCATCACTAAGACACTCTCCATGAAGGTTGACGCTGCAAAGTTTGCAAAGACAATGGCAGCACAGGACAAAGAGGATGAGAAAAAGCACGGTGGATCCAGTGACGAGTGGGTTGAAGAAATGGATGAGGTATACGAGTCGGAAATGGCTCCTGCCGAAATCCAAGAGATGTTCGACCATCAAGACAATCTCGGAAAGAACAAGGCAATGTTTGTTCTCGCTGATGGCTCAGTCAGCGAGGAGATGGGCGCCGGTTCAATCGCGAAATCGGCTGCTGGAACTGAGGGTGTTCAGGCGTTGATCATCAACGGTCCAATCAGTGACCGCATTCAGGAAATCGCTGCTGAGGCTTCGATTGCAACAGTTGTGGGAACAAAACCTGGAAAAGGGTTTGATGCAAAAAGTGACGCAAAATCGTGGTTTTCTGAAACCCATCGGTGATTCCGTTACGTTCATTTCATTGTTCCAATAAGGTGATGCTATGGAGAACGAGGCTGCGTCTTCCGAAGAAATCGAAGAACAGGACGTTCTCGAAGAAGAAGTCAGTGAAGAGTCGGTAGAAAACCAACATGAGATGATGGATGTACTCGCTTTACCAATTCGAGCAAAACCTCTGTTTCATAACAATCATGAGGATGTTGATGAATTCCCACTCTCTGAATCAAAAGATGGTCTCAAATCAACATCGATTGTTGTTGGGGACGGTTTGTTTCGGGTGGTCGAAACAACGCTGCACCAAGATGGTGTCCCCCGAATTGATGTACAATTGGTGATGGATGCAGAACTAACAAGTTTTCAACATGTTATCGAAAAACCAACACCGATTCAGTTCGGTCTTTCTGCAGGGTTCACACTCACTGGCTTGCTTTTGATGATGATTCAAGGATTAACGCCGATCGTTTTGGGCCTCGGTTTGTTCCTGGTTGGGTTGAAATTCCTTCCAACACATCTCGAAAAGCATCGGCTTATCTTTTCATCCTGTGGCAATTCTCACGAGATTGGATTAGGAACTTGGAACATCTTCACGCCTGGGTTCCGAGCAAGTATGGCCTTGATTGGCCCGACAATGGCGGATTACATGCGAAC
>JAAXIR010000057.1:3790-9502 GCA_012270265.1 Candidatus Poseidoniales archaeon | reverse complement strand
AGGTAACTGCGTCAAAAGTTCGTATTCGTTGCGTTCCAAAACGACCTGAAAAGTATGCAACAGCAGGATTGATGTTGAATTCATGGCCGTGTTCTCGGTATCGTGTTAGCGTCGTATCGTTGTCGTTTCGAGCCTTGAGTACCCGTAAGTTACGAACTCTAAATTCGCCTACAACGCCATCGTCATGACACACGACGCGAACGGATGGGAATTGTTCCAACATCGCTCGTGCAATTTCGTGTTCAATCTCAATCATCTCGTCCGGAATCTTAACGAGCAAAACATCTCCCTGTATCTCAAACGCTTGTGGGAACTCATCACCAAACTCAGTCCGTATCTCATCGGAAATGTGTTCCCAATAGTGCCGAACCTTCTTATCCGTTACATCAAGATCGATGATTGTGTTTTCACCCCAAACAGAATCGTTTGCTAGAGGCGCATGCGTACTGAGTGGAATGGCCGTGTCGTCACCAACTCGTTGCACTCGATACCCGGTTTCATACCAGCCGTTCGTTTTGCAAAGGTCAATCCAATGCGACGTCTGAGCACTCGGCACCCTCAAATGACGCATGGGTCTCGGAGAACCATCGCAAGTATGAGGTTTGAGGATGGAAAATGGCAGCATGACTGGCTTTGCACTGATTGGAATGGGGCCCGGAAAGGTCGAAACCATGACGCTTGAAGCTGTTGAAGCTGCAAAGAACGCTGATATCCGTCTCTATGAAGCTTACACGGCATTGTGGCCTGAGGATGAACTGTCCAGATTAGAGGAATTAATTGGCCCAATTGAACGCATCATGCGGCCTGCTGTTGAGCGACCAGAAGAGCTCTTCGAACGAGCGAAAGCGCAGTCGATCGCCATCTTGGTTGTTGGTGATCCAATGCAGGCAACGACCCACATCGACTTTCAACTACGTGCTCTGAAAGCTGGTCTTCCTGTTCGAGTGATTCATGGCATCTCTGTGACAACGCTTGTTCCGGGTTCAACAGGTCTTTCGGATTACAAATTTGGGCGGTCAACAACGTTGACCTATCCGTACGGTGAATGGATTGTTACGTCACCACTCGAAGTGATGTTGAGAAATCAGATGCAAGGTCTTCACACCTTGGTGTTGTTTGATCTCGATCCTACCGGCGCAGGGACTGGTGACCAGCGCCCCATGCAGCCAGTGGATGCATTCGCAAGCATCGAAAAAATGGCTCAAAAACTCAGTGAATCAGATGGTGATAATGATTTGAAGTAAAAAGAAGAAAAGTTGTTTGATTCCATGTGCGTCCTTTTCTTAGACTTAGGTACAGACGAAGCCTTATTGAAAACGACTTCCATCAACAATCTCAAAACACAATCAGGCGGGAGATTGAATTGCATGGTCTTCTTAGCCAACTTGTCGGAGATGGAACAAGAGGCCATCAACCGTTGGATGTGATACGATGGATGTTGGAATTCTTCTTTCCTTCTTGCTATTTCTCGGTTTTTTTGCAGGTGTTGGACTTGCAAGCATGCGCGTCAAACAAGACACAACCGATGACTACCTCGTAGCAGGACGTGGGATGCATCCTGCTCTCGCAGCGCTCTCAGCGGTCAGTACGTGGAACTCTGGTTACATGTTCATCGGTTTCATTGGATTCATCTACTTGATGGGTTATTCTGCCATTTGGATCGGTTTGATTTCCACTGTTGGACAATTGGTTGCATGGGCTTGGCTGTACAAATTCATCCAAAAAGAAGGAAACGAGCGTGGATTGCGTTCGCTTTCTTCCCTTGTCTCTGAGAAAGCAGGGGCTCCCGAAGCAAAATTGGCTGCAGTACTCTCCGTGTTCTTCTTGTCAATCTATGCAGCAGCGCAACTTACTGCAGGAGGAAAGGCTCTCTTTGTTATGCTCGGCTGGCCTGAGTTGGTTGGCATTCTCATCGGATTCGTTCTTGTCGTTGCATACTGTTACGCAGGAGGTATTCGTGCTTCAATTTGGACCGACGCAGCCCAATCCTGCGTGATGATCGTTGGATCGGTCATCCTGTGCTGGGTTGCTCTTGGCGACGTTGGAGGATTCTCTGGCATGCACAGTGAACTGGAATCGCAAAGTGCGACCCTTGTCAATTTCCTACCGACAGATATCTCATTGGGAATCTCACTTTATCTGCTCGCATTCTTCCTTGGTGGATTGGGTGTTGCAGGTCAACCTCAGGTCGTATCCAGGGTCATGACGCTCAAATCCGATGAGGATCGAAAGCAGGCCATGATTTGGTTTTTCGTCTGGCAAACGCCGTTCATCGCTTTGATGTTCATCGTTGGACTTGCCAGTCGGGTCTTGTTTACAGACGGTGATTTCGATGCTGAACTCGGCCTACCTGCCCTCGCTATGGACACACTACCTGCACTCGGTGTTGGAATGATTCTTGCATCGATTTTCGCTGCAACAATGTCGACTGCTGACAGTCAAGTCCTTGCTTGTACCGCAGCCATTACCGACGACATCAAACCAGAATGGCGAGAAGATCACAAGACAACCAAGATCGTTACATTGTACGTCGCAGCTGCTGCAACATTGATTTCGGTCGGAGGCCTTTACGTGCCGGGCGGTGATTCTGTCTTCGCCTTGGTGGTTCTTGCAGTCTACGGCCTTGGTGGCATCTTTGTTCCACTTCTCATTGTTCGCTGGACAGGTTACAAGCCCGATACATTCCACTCCATTGTCATGATGATATCGGCCTTCACAGGCGTCATCGTTTGGACATTCCTTGGTCTTGGAGAGGACGTTTTCCCATCCGTTCCAGGCGTTGGATCGGCGTTCATTGCCCACTTCATCATGTGCGCTGTACGTGAAGATTCTGCTTCCAATCCGTTTGGCCGTTTCGAAATTTCAAAAGAACGTCGTCGACAGTTTGCAACAGTCGGTATCATCGCGCTCTGTTTTGTGGGCGTTGCCGAAGGAGCCTATGCAGTCTACGGACCAGAAGGTGATGGAGACTCAGATGCAAACAGGGTCGCTATGTATCAAATCGATGGGAATTTTTCGCTTATCGAAATTGGATCGGGGACTGAAGTGATTTCAGATAGCGCTCAAGTTTCAGCTTCCAGTGATGCTGTCGATTGGAATGGGCTAAACGTCGTAGGGTTCCACATGACGACGAGTCATGCGGATAACGAGCAAGCTTGCAATTTCCTCGCAAATACGGAGGATGACGAAGTTGGATATGATGGAGGCATCGATGGTTCAACTGTAGCGAATTCAGGATTGCAGCAGACCCTCGAATCTGAATTCTATTGGATAGATTCTACTCTGGTTGGAAGCACAACGACCAACTCAACCTCCTCAATCGCTTCCATGCTCGATGGTGGTGGTGTCGGGATGGGATTGTACGAATTTACAATCAACGTTGTTGTCAATAGTGGCGGTTCCCCGGTCTGCCAAAACGGAGATTCGGATGAATCCGTTGATTGGACAATATCTCTGATTACGCTCGACTATACGTTAACAGAAGTCAAAGAGTAAATTGTTGGGTTTCAAAGCCAACGTCCCAGCCTAATTCTTTGAGGATACTGTATTCTTCCGAGTCCGTGTTGTGCAATGGATTTGTGTGATTGAAATGAAAGAACACAATTTGTGGATCTTTTTCCAATCGCATACCCAATCGCTCAAGTGATTCTTGTACAGTTGGATGTGGTACAACATTCATGTCGCGCCCTTGCAATTCATCGCCAGACCAGAATGTCCCATCAAGCAACGCAATATCTACATTTAATTTGGAAAGGAATTCACGTATGGTCTCGCATTCGTATGCATCAAGCGTTTCTCTCCAGGTGTCATGATCGGACAGAAAGAGAAGCGATTTCGTCTTACCACGAACAATGATTGCGTGTGTATCTGACAATTCATCCCGATGAGGTACTTTGTGGAATTCAACCACAACATCATCAATTTCAATACGAGGGAATGATGCGAAATGAAGCACATTTTGTTTCAACAACTGGTTCCATGCTGGAGTTCTCTCGACGAGAGATTGCATGGACGGACTGCAATGGAGTTTGATGTTTCGAGCCGACATGGTTTCTCTACCGAACAGACCCAACCCATCCACATGCCCAAGATGGGCATGTGTGAGAATGAGGTGATCAACGGAAGGATTTCCAATGAATCGGAGTTGCCGTCCCAAATCTCTTGTCGCTTCGACAAGAATGGTTTTTCCTCCTGAGGTTTGGATGCCCAGCGAAACAGGGCTTCTGAAATCCTCACTTCCAAGATTTTCGCAACATGGACGCGTGCAGCCAGGTTGGGGGCGCCCTCCGTCTTGGGCGATTCCAAGCAATGTAACGACCGCCATGATGACAGCACACACTCCTGCAACATAGACATATTCAGGGGGAAGACCTCAAGCGAGACGCCTGTCTGGAATGGGATGACGGGCTTATGGCACGACCAGCGCAGGTATCCTTCCCTGGCCAAAAACAGCGGATGCGGATGCGTGGAACGAAGCATGCAAACGATGCTACGGCGAAGAGGCTCAGTCGTCAATTGCGACAGCTCCTCGACGATCCTGACAAGTATCTCCCTTCCATGACATGGAAGGGGCGCTTGAGTTGGGGACGTAAAGATCCGGTAACAAAAACGTTGCAAGATCTTCGAAAGATTGTTGACAAAAAGGACGATATGAAATGGCTCTCAAAGCGTATGCTTGCAAAAAGGGGCGATCCTGTCGGGAAAGCCCTCGCTGGCTCATTGCACGCTGCACATGATGAGGACATTTCACTCGTTGGAAATTTCAAATCCCCGAATTTTGGGTCGGGTTCGTTTATTCGACGAGGTGACGGGAAGCAAGGATATCTCGCTGGATTGCAAAATCATCAGAATCTCACACTACGAATGTTGCCATGGGAAGAACACGCACGGAAAGGCATGTACTTCTTCTCCTGGGAAGATGGATTCGTATGCACTGGACCAAATCCAAACCCTCCTAAGGGATGGCTAGAAGATGTCCTCGAGCGATCTCGTTTTGATTTCAAACACGAGGAATTAGAGGGTGTCGATGTTTACGTGGCTGGGGATATAACTAGCCAAGAGGTTCGCAACGGTACGCCTTCCTCACAAGGATGGGTTCGTCTCACTTTCAAACACGGACCGATTGTTGGGATCGATTTGCAATCACTGAAGGCTACCAAAGAAAAACAGAGTGCGTTTGTTCACCATCTTGCACTTTCGATGCTCCCTCCGTTGCTTACCTCGATTGTTGACATTGATGCGATGTGGGTTCCAAATGGATGGGACTTAGATGATAGTCTTCCAACTGGTGCACAAGAAGGGCTTGAGAAGTTGATGGCTGGTTGGCATGGTTTGACTGTTCCAGAAGGCAACCTCACGCGCGCTTGTGAACGTGCAGTTCTTGATTCGCTCGATTTCGGATTGCTGATCGGCTCTTCGTGGAGCAAAGGAGATTCCATTGAACTGATCCTAGCATCTTTGGAAGACCTGCAAGGATCACAGGATGAGAAACTGCTTGCAGCAGGCGTGTTCCTTGAGGCCATGGAACAAACAGAAGAAGGAATTCGAATCGATGCAAGGGGTGGACGACAGGAACGTGAAGGATGCATCGTCGAAGTCATGGAAGGTGCAAGTCTCACCGATGCAGTCCATGCCTTGTGGAAAGATTTCGGCCTTGCAGGACTCACATCCATTGGAATTGAAGGTGATGAAGCCGAAATCATTTGTGAGCAA
>JAAXIR010000057.1:0-3780 GCA_012270265.1 Candidatus Poseidoniales archaeon | reverse complement strand
CCTAAACCACTCAAAACATTCCTCAAAGGATTGGATTCGTCGAGGAAGAAAGCACAGCAGAAAGCAAAGTTCCCTTACCGCATTGGCGATCTTCCAGGGCCGGTTGGTGCGATTCATGATTTGATTCTCACTGGCCTTTTGGAAGGTCCGGGAATTGCTGAACGAAAAGCCACATCACGCCATGACGATATCGATGGCGCCGCTGCGGGGTGGGCATGGTTGCGTGCTGCTGACCGTTCAACCGGACAAGAATGGCATTTCGAATCGCTTGCTCGAGACCGAGGTGGAGCTTGGATGGAAGCAACGAAAGCATTGCTTGAAGCAGGGAAGAATCTCCTCAACTCTGAAGATAGCACAGTGACGGAATTTATTGATGCCTTGAACGCCCTACATACGTCAACAGGGCAACAAGAGCCTCTTCCGAATCAGCCCAATGCTTGATTCAAATCTTCCCAAAGATCCTCAACATCTTCGATTCCGACGCTGATTCGAACATAGCCTGGCTCAATTCCTGCAGCAATGCGAACGTCCACAGGCATGGCCATGTGGCTTGAGGTAGCAGGTACTTCAATCAGTGATTCAACACCACCAAGCGAGGTTGCTTCATAGAACAACTTCAACTTGGACATGAATTCCATAGCACCCTCGTCGCCTCCTGCGACAACGATTCCGAGCATACCGCAGCCCTTTGGTACAACGCGTTGTGCAATCTCGTATTCGGAATGTGAAGGCAGTGTAACATGCTGAACACGGACCACGTTCGGGTGATCTTGGAGGCGGCGTGCAAGTTCTGCAGAATTTGATGTGAGTATTGGCATGCGTGCGTGAAGGGTTCGCATACCTCGTTCCAAGAGGTAACAGTTGTGTGGGTCCGGAGCACCGCCAAAGTGAACACGGCCCATGAAAATCTTTGAAATCAGCTCCTTTGATCCAACGACTGCTCCCCCGAGGAGATCCGAATGGCCACCGAGATATTTCGTTGTGGAATGGATGACCAAATCAGCGCCCATGCTCAATGGCTGACAACCCCAAGGTGATGCAAATGTGTTGTCAACAACAACGAGCAGATTGTGTCGTTTTGCAACCTCAACCATCGCTGGGATATCACATACCTTGAGGTTAGGATTCGTGATGGTTTCAATGTACATGATCTTCGTATTGTCCTGAATGGCTGCCTCGTACGAAGAAGGGTCACGAATATCGGCCATGGTTGTCTCGATTCCAAGTCTTGGCAATTCTTCCGTCATCAGACCATAGGTTCCCCCATAAACATCGGCGGATGCGACGATGTGGTCGCCTTGATTGAGGAGCATCAACATGGTTGTCGAAATAGCTGCCATACCGCTTGCAAACGTTTCAGCATCTTCTCCGCCCTCCATCGCACAAATTTTCTGGGCGACTGCATCGGAATTAACAGATGAAAGGCGTGAGTAAAGGAGCGTGTGCTGAGCACCAGCAGCCCAGCCAGCATAGCGTTCTTCCGTGAGTTTATAGGTCGATGAAAGGAAGATTGGTGTGTTCACGGAATCGCCAACATGATTGGTTCCTGCGTGCACGTTTTTGGTCGCATCGCGGTGATTGTTGTGTTCTGCCATGGTCTCGCCCAATATTTCCTCATGGCAGACAGGACTTGAACGATGTGCTACTTTTCGATGGCTTATTCTTCCTCAGGGTTAAAGATAACAACAGATTTTGGAACGTGTTTGTTTGGGCTCTCGCGTAGCTCAACCATGAGATTACCAATAAGCAAGGCGCCACCGCCAACCGCAATCCAACCTGTCCAACTGGTCATGCCCAAGCCAAGCGCAAAGATGGTTGCCCAAACCGGTTCAAGGGCATAGATAATGGCTGCTTGGACAGGGTGGAGAAATCGTTGAAGCAGATTCAACAACAACAGAGCGAACAACGATCCAATCAGTCCTAAACAGAGTAATGGAACGATGACTCCGTCATCCGCGATAACCGATAATGCATCGGTTGTTGACGCTCCTGCTGTGAGAATCGCCACCACAAGGCTTCCGATAGCAACGATGAGAAAGGAAGTACTCGTCACGCCAATTGGACTCATTTCTTCGGTTATCTTCTGTGTGTAAAGGATATGCAGAGCGAAGAAAAAGGCGCAGAAGACCGTGAGAACCTCCCCTGTGCCCCATGATAGATGAGGTGGTCCTTCGATGAAACCTGCCCCGAATGTTGCAAGAGCAACGCCGAGAATCATGGTCCGAGTCACTTTTTGTCCCGTTAGTGTCGTCGTGATCAGCGCGGTAAACACGACGTAAAGCGAGGTCAAGAACGCTGATGTCGATGGTGTGATTGAATCGAGACCAATCATCTGGGTGATGAAACCAACAAGCAAAATGCCTCCAAGAATTGCTCCTCCTTTCCACAATTGCTGATCACCTAGTGCTGAACGGGCCTCTTTTGAAATCAAGAAGAGAGCAATGAACGCGATGAGAAATCGTCCACCAACGAGCGATGCAACAACGGGTGTTCGGCCATATGCCTCGATCTCTGGTTGGATGGCATTCATGGCTTGTTTCATCCAAATGAAAGTTGCACCCCAGGCAAAAGTCACGGCAAGAAGGCCCCATGCCGCCTTTCGACGCATCAATGCCTCCATGATTCCTCACTTCCATTCATAGTGCATAGTGATGATGGTCGGTCAAGAAGGCTCAAAGAGCGTCGATAATTGGTCAAACCATGGCGTCTTGGGAGGAGCCCATTGAAACCGGCGAAGTGCCTGAATCCGGGTCGACATTTGATGCCATTGTCGTCGGCGGTGGACCGGGCGGATGTTCTGCTGCAGGCTATCTCGCTATGGCTGACAAGAAGGTACTCCTCATCGAAAAAGGCGTTTGGCCTCGAGACAAAATATGCGGTGACGCCGTGGGCGGAAAATCACTGTCGCATGTCAAAGCTCTCGGTGTCAAAAAAACGCTTGAGTCAACGCCTCATTTCAGAGTGAATGGGATTTTGTTCTCCAGCCCAAACGGCAATGAGGTGCGCGTTCCTTTGCCTGAAGAGGACGTTGCTCGCCTTGAGGCAGGATACGCATTGCCTCGGCAACAATTCGATCATTTACTCTTTGATCGTGTCCAAGAATTGGTTCGCGAGAAAGGTGGGTCTGTTATCCAAGGAGGTTCAGTCAAGGAAGTCCTGTACAACGATGGAAACGACCCAGGAAAGGGTACTGGTCCGAAGCGAAAAGCCACCGGCATTCGGTTAACGGTTGGTGGAAGAAAAGGTACAGTCATGGAATTTCATGCTCCGGCCATCGTCGGTGCAGGCGGTTACCTTTGCCCAGTTGCCACTTCACTCGTTGTCGATACGTACGAAGAGACGATGGTTGATCGAAAGCATTACTGTGGCGGATACCGCGAGTATTGGGATGGTGTAACGGGCTGCGAAGGAAACATTGGAGACATTGAAATCCACTTTGTAGATACCATCATTCCTGGATACTTCTGGATTTTCCCAATCGGTGATGGTCGAGTCAATGTTGGTTGTGGCATGGTCATGCATTTGATGGACAAGCAATCGAAGAAGCTGAAGTCTTTGCAAAAGGAAATCATCACCAACCATCCACAATTCAAGGAACGTTTTGCAAATGCAACCATGGTAAAAGGAAGTGCGAAAGGGTGGCAACTTCCATTCGGATCGCCAAGAAAGAAACAGAAGAATCAACCTCGAAGGATGGCAATGAACGGTGCGTGGCTCGTCGGCGATGCTGCAAGCCTCATCGATCCATTCTCTGGAGAAGGTGTTGGCAATGCACTCGTT
>JAAXIR010000272.1 GCA_012270265.1 Candidatus Poseidoniales archaeon | reverse complement strand
GATGCACTCTACATCGGTATGACTGGTGAAGACCTCACCAACAACGACCTCTTGATTTACCTCGATGTCGTTGCTGGCGGTTCCAACACCGGTTACAACCTCAACGGTGCACACACACTACCAGTACAAGCAGACTACCTCTTCTGGGCAACAAGTGATTCCAACATGGATCTTTACTCCAATGGATTCCTTGGATGGGGCGCTAGCTCCTTGTCCTCTGATGCAGTCGATGCTGATTTGGGAACAACAACTGCTGGTTTCTTCGAAATCGCAATCCCATTCAGCCGCATTGGTGGAACGCCTGATGCAGTGAACATCGTCGCTGTCGTCCAAGACGGCTCAGCGAACATCCAGACTGTTCACCCAACTCAGACCGTTACAACCGGTGTCCAGACACTCAGTGAGTACATCTCCGTTGAGACAACTCACGACGATCTTGAGACCGGTAGCATCAGCGATGAAGTTCTTGTCTACCGTACCTACAAGGGTACCACAACCGCAGGACCTGCAAAGGACTACGATGTGATGATCAAGACAAAGGCTGACTGTGCATATGACTGGGCTACTGTTGACGCTGTTTCGATGGCAACCAACCAAGAGCTCACCGTTGACATCAAGCGTGCATGTCCTGAAATCCAGGCTTCTCTCGCTGATGACGCAGTTGATGAGGACAGTGGTGCATACACCTTCTCCTTGACCAACCTTGCAGATGACGTCCAAGACGATGAGGCAACTCTCACATGGACTGTCACAGAGGGAACAACCGTTGCTCACAGCAACGTCTTGGTCGACTGGGACAAGAACGGTCACACCGTTACCATCACACCTCTCGCTGACCAGTTCGGTACAGTTGAGTTCGAGTTCATCGTTACGGACAGCCACGGCTTGACCGATACGAAGAACATGACCTTGACCGTCAACAACATCAACGACAAGCCAGTGATCTGTAACACAGAGCGTGCTGACTGTATGCCAGTCTTCTCCGAAGATGTCTCATACACGAACATCGTTCCTGAAGGATTCGGTAGTGTCTCCAAGTTCCTTGGTGACATCTCCAACGCAAGCAAGTCGTACATCCGTGACATGGACAACGAGCAGAGCCCTGTTCGCCAAGTCTACACTTGGGGTGCATCCGTACCTTCTGACTGTGTCGCATTCGGTGTCTCCGTTACTGCAAACGAGTTGACCATTACAGAGAACACCGCCAACGAGCTTGGTGGTACCTGTACTGTCACACTCACACTCAGTGACGATGGTGCAGAAAACCAGGATGCTGACGCATTCACCGTTGACTTCTCTGTCAGCCCAGTGAATGACGCTCCAGTCGTCCTCGACTGGGATGTATCGACTGGTGCAGTTGTTACTGCAGCAAACGGATCGACTCCAGTTGCTCCTTGGTCCATCAGCCTCATGGAAGATGACACCAACACGGACAACTTGACCTACGATCTGTCCGCTGTCAAGTACGACATCGACCACCAAGCCGGTGACCTAACCTGGACTGTTGAATCAACCGACCAATGTACCTACGAGAACTACTTCAGCACTGAAATTGTTGGAGACAACCTCGTCTTTACACTCGTTCCTGATGCAACAACCACTGCAAACGCTTGGGAAATCGACTACTTGAACAACAACGGTATCCACCAGATTGGACCAAGTGGATCTGACTTCTGTCAAATCCGCCTCGTCCTCAAGGACACCGCTACTGCACCAAGTTACGTGCCAAACTACGACCCATCAGTCATGCCAATTGCCAACTACCAACAGGGTGTTGCAACGCAAGAGATTGGTGTCCGTGTTGAGAACGTTCGAGAACTCGTCGCAGACTACTACTTCGATGACGTCGTCGGATTCGACTTCCAAGGCATCAACAACGTCCTCACTGGTACCTACGTACCTGTTGAAGTCAATGTCGGTGCTGGTGGAGACCAAGGTCCGTACACCTACGATCACATGCTGGCTGTAACCTTCCACACCAGTGGAGGCCACGGTGAAGCTGAGAACGTCATGTACGTCACACCTCCAGAATGGGGCGAGACCATCACCATCAAGGAATACGTCTACATTGTCGACAACGGCAACGGTGACACACCTTACATTTGGGTTGAGATGGATGTCCTCACCTGTCTTGACGCAGAGTGTGACATGACGAAGTCTCCTGCACAGCGCTTCCAGACCGACGATCCAACATCCCACATCAACTATGGTGGCGGTGTTGTTGGTGACCAATGGTCCAAGCCTGGTGCATACGGTGACGATGGAATGAAGGAGTCGCAACGCCGACCACTTCTCCAGGACAGTGACTGGTGTAACAACGTCATGTTCTCCAACGCATCCGCTGTTGGAAGCGACGCTGGTATCCCAACCACCTGTAACCATGCGAACAAGCCATCTGAGGACTTCCTCAGCAGTGGTGACAAGCTGCCATCCGTTGTACAACTCGGTGGCGGAGTTGGATCCGTTCCATCGTTCGCACCAAGCCTCGTCGTCGTAGCCCTTGCTGGCTTCTTCGTCACTGCTCTTGCAATGGCAAGCCGCCGTGAAGAAGAAGACGAAGAAGAGGAAGACTCCCGACGCATTGTCGAGGACGAAATGGCTGTCAGCCCAGTTATCGCTACCATCCTCATGGTCGCTATCACTGTCGTTCTCTCCGGTGTCATCTATGTCTGGGCTTCTTCCCTTGCTGAGACTGGTAAGTTGGGTGTTCCTCGAGTCACCTTCGACATCGAGAACAAGGAACTTGGTACCACAGACGGATACTGGGCAATCACAGTTGATCAAACCGAAGCTGAGTTGGCGACCGCAGCTGTAACTGTAGTGGTACTCTACTCTGCATCCGATGGTGTTCGAACCTCGTACGAAACACTGCTCTCAAACACAAGCAATGTCTATGGATTTGATCCATCGAACAGCGATGCGTTTGTGACCTTTGTAGACAAGGTAGAGAACCAAGGTTCCTTCAAGGAATCGACCTTCGGTATCGGTGACCAAATCTTCGTGCGCACGCACGCTGATGGTGAGGCTCTTACTGATGTTACTATCCGTATCATCTACGAGCCAGGACCAGGTGAAGGATCTGTAATCAAGACCTACGAAGGTCTTGACTACAACAAGATCGTCTGAGATTGGAAGGACTGAGAACAGTTGATGGGCCGGTGGCATCACCGCCACCGGCCCAATCTTCTGGTGCTAAGCGAATGCTGTTAAGCAGGAGATGCTAGCAATGTCTATGCCTAGTGCTTGCAAATGCGTTGTCTTCTATTGCGATGGTGTCCTCGTGGAGTCGGTTAGTTCGTTGAAGACACTGCATGATGGCTTTGGAACGGACAACAGTAAGAATCTCTCCCGATTCATTGCTGGTGAACTCACCGATGTCGAGTTCATGCGTTCGGACATTGCTATGTGGAAAGCGATTCAAGATCCGATCCACAAAGACGAGCTGTTTCGAATGTATTCGGGCGTATCTTTGATGAAGGGTGCTCGAGAAACGGTGCAAGCTTTGCAGGATGCCGGGGTTTACGTTGCTATTGTGAGTGCCGGCGTTGATTTGTTCGTGAGCAGCATTGCCGCCATGCTCAAAGTGGACGATTGGATTGCCAATGGATTCGAATTCGATGAAGATGGATTCCTCTCCGATGATGGTATTTGTCGTCTTCATGCCAGTGGCAAAGGCGATGTAATCAATCGATTGATGCAGATGCACGAATTCGAAGCAGAAGAGGTTGTTTCGGTCGGAGACTCTGAAATGGATCTCTCGATGATGGTCCCTGGTAGTGGATTCATTGGTTTCAATCCAAGCCGTGAATCATCGGTCAATGCTTTCACGGAAGCGGGCGTCCCCATCATAATGGAAAAGGATCTCTCGAAAATCCTCGGACACATTGTATTTCCTTCAAGCGAAGGGAATTGATGTTGATTTGTGCGATTGTAAGTTCACAATTGTGAGCATACATGGTTTCGGTTGGAATCCGAGCATTTTCTGATAAGATGTTTGATCCTGCCATGTGGATGAACACACAAGTGTTGTTCCTCTGAAATCCAAACAAGCATGACCATGGACGTGTCCAGTAACAAAAATGTCTGGAACTTCACGAATGACCAGACCATCCTCAAGTTCTGGAGATAACGGCGTCTTACCCCCCCATTGTGGGGCTAAATGGCGCCTTCTGAGCATTTGTCTCATCGCCTCAACTGGTTCAGAGTAGGTGACTGTTCGCAAACCAGCCACGAAGTCGTCGATCGATTTACCATGATAAGAGAGAAGACGCACATCATGCAATGAGAAATCACAAGGGTTTCCTACAAACGTCGTTTTGTTGTAATCCTGCTGAATGTCTTTCTCAAACGTTGGTTGTGGTTCAGCTGGTCGAACTGCATCGTGATTGCCTGGGAGCATGACGCACTCAACCCAATCCGGTAGAAGTTCCAACAATCTTGCAAATTCGCTGTATTGTCCAAACAAATCAGTTATCGCGAGTTCCTTGTCTTGACCAGGATATATTCCTACCCCATCAACACAGTCTCCACTCAATATGAGGTATTTGATGGTCTTTGCAAGCGGATCCGTGTGGAACCAGCGCACCATCTTGTGCCATTGTGCTTCAAGAAACGTCTTCGAACCTACGTGAATATCGGACAAGAACGCTACACTTACTCCAATGTGTGCGCTCTTCTTTTCATGTCGATCTTTCATCGGGAAAAACAGATCATCGACGTAGAAGATGTCGCCTGTTTGTGAAAACGAACCACTGACTCCAAGCACATCATCAGGCATCAATCCCGCCTCAACAACTTGCTCGTGCATTCGGTCACGATCGTCTCCCTGACGAATGGTGAGCAAACAATTCATTTCTCCCGTTTCATCTTCAAGTCCAAACATAAGGTGGCCGTTCTTTGTGTGGCGAGGTTCGTTGACCAATCCAATCGCCACAGCAAGGTTCTCGTAGCCTTGGTATCGTCGATATTCAACATTGAGTCGTCCAATTTCCTGCGGTTTTCTTGGTAGCCTTGAATTCTTGACGATCATTTTCCGGATACTCTCCAAGCGATCATTGAAACATGCTTGTATGTGTCCCATTTTACCTTCAGTCGTGCTGTTCCCTGTGATATCGTAGTGGACCAAGATGTCATTGTCAACATCGGTTGCAATTCCCGAGAAATCTCTCTCCTTCCAATCTGGAAGATTGTTCCTATACTGAATTTGAACTGGTTCTCGTTCCTTGATTGGTGCTATGGTTCGCCCGATTGATACGGCTGGTTTTTCGGCATCTGGTGTATCTTTTGGAATTGCTTCCTGAATCATTTTGTCAAGTAAATCAACAGATAGCATCCCTCGTTCAAATCCAACATTTGGTGCTTGGTTCAACACATTCATTGGATCGTCGAGTGAAAGCAATTTTTCTTTGACACCCGTGGTAACAAGTATTCCACGTTTCATCAATTCCTGCGAAATTACACCCCATTCCGCAGTCATGATTCCCAATGGGGGGCGACCCTCCAAAAGGGTTCATGTTCATTCGTTTGCTGAATCACTTGACCATTCAACATCCGTTCCAAGATTTGACTCCGAATTGTCAGCAGAATCTCCCGACCAGGACTGGGATTGCCATTCTGCAGATTGTGCAGCCGCAGCTGCTCTTTTGTTGCGTTCAATTTCTTCAAGTGCCTTGAGTCTGGCTTGTTCTTCGCGTTGTTTTATTTCGTCCTTGAGTGTTTGTTCTGCAAGTTCCATCGCTTGGTCCCAGTGACGAATGGCCGTAAGTAGGGCGAAATGCACGAAGCCTTGCTTGTTCTCTTGGCGATTTCCGCCGATTTGAGTAGCTTCTGCAATTGCCCATGTTCGCGATGCAATACCGACGTAGACGAATCCAACTTTCTTCTTGGTGCCATCGTTGTTAGGGCCTGCTATGCCTGTGATTGAAATGGCAATGTCTGCATTGGCTCGGGCGAGTGCTCCCTGCGCCATCTGAATTGCTACCTCCGCAGATACTGCTCCTCGCTTTTCGAGTGTTTTTGGATCCACATTCAATTCACGAATTTTGGCGTCATAGGAGTAGGTCACCCAGGATTGATTGAACCACTTGCTCGCACCAGCGATATCCGTGAGTGTACTGGCCAGTAAGCCACCAGTACAAGATTCCGCAATGGTGATTGTATATCCGTCCTTGAGACGGCGAACCAACCGGGCCGCAGCGGCTTGTGCCTCTTCGTCCATTGATTCGTCGTGATTCCACATCGGTTTTGAGGTTATTGCATTGCCAAGCGTTTCAAATACGTCACCGACGACGGAGGGCTGGGTCTGTGGTCTAGGGGTTTATGACGTCGCCCTTACAAGGCGAAGATCGAGGGTTCAATTCCCTCCGGACCCATTACCATAGGTGTTCCTCAAGCGACGTATCATCGCCCGCTACGACCTTTGTGATTCCAGTTTTCGAGCGAATTTCATCTGCATCTAAATCACTTGACACGAGGAGCAAATGGACGGCACGACGCCATAATCCATCATCGGGAATCGAGCCCCGATGATCAACGGCAACAAGTACGCCATCCAGTTCTGCGAACATCAGTGCTCCGAGGGCATCTTGGAGTTCGTCCTGATGAAGTAAAATCCACCGAGCCCCTTTCATCTCCTCTCGAACATGATTGCCCAATTCTGAGTAGCGAACGATTTTCATGTTCACACCATCTTGTAGCGAAGCAGAGCTACGACACCGCCCAATCCCATCAGTTGCTCACCTGCATCGTGTTCAGTTGAACATTGGACCAATTTCCCGCCAATATCATCGAGACCACGAATCCATGTACTCAACATCACTCCATCAATCTCTGTTTCCTCATCGCGAAGCAAATCAATGGCGACAAGCAACGTTTCGATTGCCCCCTCTTCCATGGCACGAGCGAGGTCTTGTTGTCCGTATGCGACTGCTCCGTTCGAACTAATCCTTGCCCACACTTCTTCCAGCAACTGCATTTCTTTGTTGATTGCATAATCTTGCAAAAACTCGTTGGCCAAACCATCTCGAATAATTTCATTCGCTCCTGCTCGGCCAGCCATCGATGTTGCAATCAATCGAAGCGTTCGTTCAGGTTCGATATCAAGAATGACCGACTTGAGTTTTTCACGAGCGTGACCAGGGCCGCAAAGAATCATTGGTAATTCGGTTGATGTTGCTGCAAGTATCTCTTTTGCGACTTGCTTCTGGAAGGATTGCGCCACGCTTTCGCTTGTTCGAACATCGCCTCGCTTTCCTCCACCGCGCATGGTCCATGTCGCACCTTCACGGAGTCCTCTTGATGTGATCTCAAAGAGAATGATTTCATCGTTTTCAACAACAACAACCGCAATGTTGCTCTTGTTGGAAGAATCAATAGCATCCTTGAGGAGCGTTGCATCGAAATCAGGAAATGGTTCGTTTGCAGTTAACTCAATGTCATCTCCCACCTCGATGAGGTGTGTATGATGCGATCCGATGTCCATCGGTGCTTGTACAATTGTTCCATGAACACGAAGAATGTCAGAGTAGGACTGGTACTCTGTTGATAGGATTCGTAATTCAATCCACATTTTCTTTCGTTCAGCGGCCTTTGCTCGAGAACCTGATTCTGCTGTTGTTGTATCGCGACGCTCTCCGAGCATAGCGAGATGACGCCCATTGCTGGCGAGTCGAGCAAGGACCCATAAGTCGTCTTCAGATTCGATCCGAAGTTTCCAATGGTTCTCGCCCTGATTGAGAATATGCATCGATGTTCACCCGAAGACACCCTTGAGGTGTCCGTCCTCATCCATATCCATATCGTTGGCTGCAGGTCGTTTTGGAAGTCCAGGCATCGTCATCATGGAGCCCAAGATGGCGACAACAAAGCCTGCACCTGCATTCAAACGGAATTCTCGAACAGGCAAGTCGAATCCATTCGGAGCCCCAAGCATTCCTGCATCGTGTGAAAACGAGTACTGTGTCTTTGCCATGCATACCGGTAACGAGCCGTATCCCCAGTCTTGTATTTTCTTCAACTGGCGCTTGGCTGCTGCTTCGATCTGAACACTGTTTGCTCCATACATACGTGTTGCAATAGCGTTCACCTTCTCTTCAATGGAATCATTTGGAGCAACGAGTGGTAGGAAAGGTCGTCCAGCAGCAACGTGATCATGAATGGCCTCGACAACAGCATTGGCAAGGTCTGCTCCTCCTTCCCCCCCTTTTGCGTGAACTTCCGTTCGACAAACACGAGCAGCACCGCTTGCACGGGCAGCTGTTTCAATCGCTTCCAGTTCTGCCTCCGTATCACTCATGAATTGGTTAATCGAAACAACAACGGGTACCCCAAATCGTGCCATGTTCTTGATGTGACGATCGAGGTTTGACGTTGCTCCTGCGATGACGGCTTGGACATTCTCAGTCTCAAGTTCTTCCTTAGAAGGTCGATATCCACCACGTTCTCCAAACGCTTTACCATGCAACTTCATCGAGCGAACTGTTACGTTCATTACAACACAATCAGGGGCTTTCCCTGAGGTGTTGGCTTTGATGTGCATGAACTTTTCAGCGCCCATGTCACTGCCAAACCCTGCCTCTGTGACGACATAGTCTGCACATGACAACGCGATTCGGTCCGCTACAATGGATGAATTTCCATGGGCGATGTTGGCAAAAGGACCTCCATGGATGAATGCTGGATTTCCTTCCAATGTTTGTACAAGATTCGGTAGGAATGCGTTTCGAAGAAGCAAAGCCATGGCTCCAGCAGCTTCGATTTGCTCTGCTTTGATGGGATGTCCTTCGACCGATTCAGCGATGACAATATCACCGAGCCGCTTTCGCAAGTCAGCATAATCTCTCGCAAGGACGAGAATCGCCATAATTTCAGAAGCTGCTGTAATATCGAAGCGATCCTGTCGCACATGACCGTTGGCGGGACCACCTAATCCGATGACAACCTCTCGCAATGACCGGTCATTCAAATCAACCACCCGTGGCCAGAACACACGGTTCGTATCGATGTTGCATGCGTTTCCATGCTTGATGTGGTTGTCAATCAGGGAAGAGAGGAGATTGTGCGCAGATGTCACTGCATGAAGGTCTCCAGTAAAATGGAGATTGATTTCTTCCATCGGAAGCACTTGTGATTGACCTCCACCTGCAGCACCGCCTTTGATTCCAAACACAGGGCCCATTGAAGGTTCACGAATGACGCATGTCGCATTCTTGCCGATATGGCACAACGCTTGCGTCAATCCGATGGTTGTGACTGTTTTGCCCTCACCAAACGGTGTAGGATTGACGGAGGTGACGAGGATGAGATTCCCTTTAGCAGAATCAAAACGTTGTTTCATACCTTCCCAGCTTAGTTTTGCCATGTATTGTCCATGAGGAATCAGTTCGCCTGAAGGGATGCCTAATTTCCATGCAATGGTCTCAATGGGTTCAAGTTTCGCAGCACGAGCAATCTCCAAATCACTTGCCATGAACCTCTGCATATCCATTTGGCTATCAAATCAACCCCTCGAACGAGGG
>JAAXIR010000199.1:291-9750 GCA_012270265.1 Candidatus Poseidoniales archaeon | reverse complement strand
TTCTTGCCAACCCACGATGTTGCGGCAAATAGCGATGGTACTGCTTCGATTGCCGTAGACATCAACGACCTTTCTGATGATGTGGATTTCATCGAAGACACGTACGTCGATGAGGACAACAAAAACGACAATTTCGGAACCGGTTCCACGCTCGTTACCCAAGTCACCTCTACCCGCGAAACCATCTCCCACTTCCGAGTTAACTTTGACCGATTGGGGCTGCACACAAATGCCACAATCGTCGAGGCTTCACTGAATCTTACTCGCTCAACATCGAGCGGTGCGGCTACACTTGCTCTCCACGAGATGGACACAGTCGACGTTTGGTCCGAGGGTGATGCGACATGGCGACGTCCAACAAGCGGCCAACTGTGGGACGATGGTGGTCGTGAGTACCTCAGTTACGCAACAGATTCTGGCGTTATGGGTTCGCAAACCAGCGATGACTTTGCATTTGATTTGACGAGCATGCTTCAACAGTACCTCGACAACAGTGGTCCTGATTCGCTCGATTTCGCACTGACTGCTCGGTCACAAAATGGGGCCTACTCAGCCAACAACGGCGTTGATTCCGTCACCTTCCACTCCTCAGATGCTGTCAACGAAGGCGATAAGCCGCATCTCTACATCAAGTACGATTGGTCCTCTCCAGTTACAGTCGCTCCCACGCTCACATCGCCATGGGACGGTGAAACCTTGTGGAACCAAACAGGTCACAACTTCACCGGTAACACAACACCAACGCTCACTTGGTCCTCCTCAACATCTTCCTCCTACGATATGATTTTTGAACTCTCAACAGACTCCTTGTTCCACGATCAAGTCGCTCGAATCGACACACGAACGGATACGGATTTCGCTCCAAGCGATGGTGAATTGAGTTTCACAGGTCTTGACAGCCTTGAAGCAGGCCACATGTATAACTGGCGTATGCTTCACGTTGATTCTGACGACCGTCACGGAGAGTGGTCCTATTCATCGTTCCTCATCAGTGCCATGAATTCAACATGGCTTGGTGGCGATCGATACGAATTCAGGTTGAAGCAAGGAAACGCAAGTTCCGACGGTCTTCATCCAGCGTGTGCAGACACGTACATCGATTCAGGTATGCCCAGCTCAAACTACGGCTCTGAGACTGAATTGCAAGTGTCCTACAACACCATTCCATCAGAAACAACTGTCCTGTTTGGTTGCGATCTTTCCTCAACCTTCCTGCCGTCAGGTTACGCAGTTGAATCTGCGAACCTCGAATTGTACCTCAGTGATTTCCCGTTCGGAACACCTGTTGTCGGTGCTTGGGAAAACACACAACACGGATGGACCGAGGATGGTGCAACGTGTGCGACCTACGACGGAACTCACACATGGAACTCGGTCGGTGCGAAAGGAAGCGAACGTTCTTCCCTGCTCGATTCGGTCAGTATTGGAGCAGGATTTACCTCAAGTTCCTCAGCAAATTGGAACGTCACATTGGCCGTTCAGAATGCCATGCGTAACAACCACTCTGCAGATTTTATCCTCGGAATCATTGGAGCAGGTAGTGGTCAAATTCGCGACGTTCTCTTCCATACTGGAGCCGCCGTTGATGCAAAACGTCCTGAACTTTCCTTCGTGTACGTTCCTGGCTCAAATGCCATACCAAGCGACCCTGTTCCAGTTCATCCATTGAACGGAAGCTGGAGTGTTGCCGATGGAATCAACCCAGAACCTGTGTATCGGCCTCTGATGAATTGGACACACTCCTCTGGTGTCGGAGTCAGTGGCTACGCTGTACAATTGGATACAGTCAACACCTTCGATAGCAGCGACATGAGCATTGAAACGTCGTGGTCAAATTCAGGTTTCGATCTCACCAACAACTCGTTTACTCCAACATCGGATCTCGATGATGGGAAGACGTGGTATTGGCGCGTCCGTGCCATTTCTTCGACCAACCAACTTGGAAATTGGTCCGAAACCTTCCACTTCAATCTCCCTTCATTGGTGACGTGGAATCTTTCCTCGACCAGTGCAGCGGTTGAGATTCGTCACCACGAAGCCATGCCTGAGTTGCAACTTCCACACTTCATCGATACCTGGCTTGCAGAAGACGGTATTGAAGGCCAACAAAACCACTCGGCCTCCACCTCATTGAAAGTCGGCGAGTTGGGAAGCGGACATCATGCCTCCGCTCTTCTCAAGATTCCACTGAATCAGTTGCCAACACCAAGCAATGCTCGCGTGACCAATGCTGAACTTACCATGTGGGCCCAATCTGGATCTGATACAAACGTGCAAGTCGCCGTTCGCCCTGTGCTTCAACCATGGACCACTGCCCTCAACAATTCGACCTATGACGGTACCAACAACTGGTCCGTAGACGGAGCTCGAGGCATTGGAAGCGACGTTGGTTCCCTAAGTGACCTTAGCGCATCCGCATCGGCTGACTGGATGGATTGGGATGTCACCGAACTTGTGCAAGCTGCACTTGCCAACGGTGATTCCTACCTTTCCATCGCTCTGATGACCAGTGACGCATCCGACGCTTTGATTACATTCACAAGTACGGAAGGAGCTTCCAATCAGCGACCTTGGCTCAATCTCACATGGACCGATGGCACTGCATCGATTCCGACGGTTGCCGCCAGCAACGCGCTTCCAATCGATGGTGACATGGCTTGGGATTTGAGTACGCACGTTCCAGAGCCTTCGACTCGCCCTGTCATGACGTGGACACACTCCAACGCTGCCAACATTGACGATTGGAAGGTCTTCATTCAGAACGATCCAACCGATATTATGGAAGGATTCTCAATCTACGATTCTCGAACTGATACAGCCATGTTCGATTTGCAGAGCCTCTCTTTCCAACCATCGAGTGACCTTTCAACCAATCAAAGCATCCGCTGGTTTGTTCAACCTGTCAACGATGAGATGCTTGGTCCTCGTTCAACCAGTTCCGTCTTCCATATTCCACACGATATTGGAAACGAAATCAACAGTACGTGGGGTTACATCAACGTCTCCGAAGGAGGCTTCCTGCCGGATCTCAATGAACCGTCAGGATTCGTGACGGATACAACACTCGATTCTGCAGCAGCAAATGCAAATCTCTACAATTCAGGAACCATTAGTGTTGGACGTTCAGGATACAGTTCCGGTACATCTCAACGTTCATCCACCATCGTGTCAGTTGATTTGACAAAGTTACCAATCAACGGGACATACGAAATCATGAGTGCTTACTTCACGTTGAGTACGAAGTCGAGTAGTTACGGCGAAGTGTGGTGGAGTGGATCTGTACTCAACACCGCCTTTGATGGTGATGCGAACTGGAACAATGCAACCAATTCAACGCAGTGGAATTCTCCTGGTGCATACCATTCATCCGATACGGATATCCCGTGGGGCGGAGCAGGATTGATTGACGCATCGAACGCAACACATCGCGGAGACATTACACCCATGCTTCAACAAGCAGTTGCGAACGGTCTGACAACGTTTGACTTCCTTATTCAAGCCGAGGAAAACAACAGCAATGTTGACGGCCGTATTGACTTCTATTCAAGCAACGAAGCGAGTACAGCGCTACGTCCTTCTCTCAATATCACATACAGAATGACCAATGCATACGTTGATGCTAGCCCAACTGGACTACTGCCGGTTGATGCAACAACCGTTTGGAACTACTCTGCCCCAAGACCATCTGGCGCCGACCACGTAAACCTGTCATGGACACCACCATCAAACAATGAAACTGGGTTCTACATGTGCTTCGCTTCAGATGCTCGAATGATTTACGACTACAATTGCGCAGCTGTAAACACATCTTCTGGATTTACCGATGGAAATTACACGTGGGATCCAACAAACTCCACATTCACAATCAGGAACCCTACGTCAGCAGATAATTGGATTTATTGGCGTGTGTTTTCCTTCCAAGAAATCACCCACGAGAAATATTACCGGCAAGGTGAGTGGTCGCAAGTCAACACATACCGAGTTCCAGACGATCAAGGCTACGATGATGGTGCAGGCAATCACACCGTCAACCTATCAAGTGGTTCCATCTTCACCGATACTGGACTGCTCCCAGCAGCTCCGGATACACATACCGTTTCTTCTGCATTGAATACAAACTATGGTGGTAGTACAACGCTCAAGTTGGGTGCGAGTTCATCCGGCGACCATGAGATATTCATCGAATTTGATCTCTCGCAGATGCCTTGGCCAAATGCAATGACGCCGACTTCGACAATGCTTCGATTGTATCGAACGCAAGTCGCTGGTATCTCCCCACTGACTGTGAGTGCTCACGCATGTTCGACCTTCACGGAATCGAGTGTAACTGCACTCCAACCACCAGCATGCAGTGCTGCAGAAATCACACGATCGACACTTTCTGTTGCGCCTCCATCTGGATGGCTCGAATGGGACATAACCTCGCTTGCACAATCGAACATTGCGAATGGTAACCAAACGATGACCATTCAACTCAAGGCCGTAGGTTCTGGAAGCAGTCTCCATACCTTTGCTTCAGGCGAACATGCAACAGAGTCGTGGCGACCAACACTACGGATTGACTATGTTGACAACGTTGCTGGTGTTGTACCTCCTGCACAACCGGTACTGCTCTCCCCACTTGATGGTGCTGTGCTGTACGATACGACCAACAATCTGTTGGATTCACTTGACAAGCCAGTTCTCAACTGGAACACGGTTTCTGGAGCCACGGGCTACATTGTCACGATTCGTAACGAGTCTGGCCAGTACACGTTCAAATCTGCAACCTCAAGCCAGATCAGTGGAACAAGTTTCACCTTTGCCGACACGGTTGCGCCTGGTTCGACCTTCGAGTGGTGGGTACAAGCTGTCAATGGATCGATTCCTGGACCATCGTCCTCACGATGGATCGTCGGAGTTGGTGATCCACAAACCATGGACAACAACGATCACACGTGGACCTATAAGTTCCAAACTGGAAACGAGATTGAAGAACTCGCACACACCAATGTCCAAGATGTCTCAATCTTCAGTGGCTTGATCGATACCAACCTCGATGGAAATGCCAACGTGATTGGCCTCGATGCTGCTCAAGACGAATATCGCTTGTTGCTGAGTGCTGACTTTGGTCAAATTCCATTCAACCCAAGCATGAACGTTCACTCGGTCAGCCTTGGAATGTATCTTGAAGATTTGAACTTCGGAGCAGGTGCAACCGGTATGACCTTCACCGTGCATCGTGTAATCACCACCGGTTGGTCTGAAACAACAGCAACGTGGAACGGAACTGGAACCGCAATGTGGGCAGCAGCTGGAATGCAATCCGGTGTTGATTACGATGCAACACCAATCGATACGGTCTTCATGAGCAATGCACAAGCCATTGATTCCACCATTTTCTTTGATCTTGGTCATCGAATGATGTACATCGATGGTGTTCACAGTTGGGTCATTATTGGAACACCAACCCAAGGATGGATGGAAGCAGACTTTGCTGACAACAGCGACGCAACGTCCTCAAAGCGCCCACTCCTAATGATGAATTACACCGATATTGATTCGATTACCATCTCACCGACTGCTACCACAACGGATGCTGATTCAACAGTTCAGTTCAGTGCTTCAACCTTTGACTACAATTCCTTGGTAGCAAGCGTGCCTGTTGTTTGGTCTTCAAGCAGCGGTAGCATCGACTCGACAGGATTGTTCACGCCTACAGCAACAGGAACCCATACAATCACAGCATGTTTCGGTGTGATTTGTGAAGACGAGACAGTGACCGTTACACCTGGTGCTCCGATCGACTTGGTTGTTTCACCGCTTACGGCCACAATTACTGCTGATGAAACGCTTGAATTGACTGCAGACGTTGTCGATCAACATGGCAACGCTGTACCAGGTCAAAGCATCACGTTCACGCCGAGCAACGGTTCCATGGGCGGTACGTTCGGCGATATCTTCCAGCCTTACGCTGTTGGTGGTCAAACGGTCACCGTCACATGGCAGACAACCTCGATCGTTGTCAATGTCCTTGTTGAGTTGGGTGCACCAACGACCATTGAACTCACAGGTTGCGCAGGCGTCGTACCTGCTGGAACTGAATGTGAAATCACAACAACGTTGTACGATCAATTTGGAAACGTGATTCCGCTCACTGACGCAGGCGCCCTCTCGTATTCGGTCAACGATGGATTCTACAGCGAAGCGACGAGCATGTATTTCGCCAACACCGTTGGTACGTGGCAACTCTCTATCACATCTGCAATCGGACTATCGGACTCAATTACCATCCAGACTGGCCACGGTCAGATGGCATCGTTGGAAATTGTCCCATCCGTATGGGACATCACGGCTGATGAGGTCGTCTTCCTCAACACGACAAGAATCGACGTTCAGGGCAATCGATTGCCAGTGACTCTGCCACTTGCAAATTGGACATCAATCGATGATGGCGCATTGAACATCACGCTCGATCATCCAGTCCAATGGATTCCAAACGGTCTCGGTGCTCGAGTCATTTCTGCACAATACGAGACCACGTTTGCATCGATTACCATCAATGTCTCGAAGGGCGTTATGGTTGATATGGTCCTCATCGTTGATTCAAACGATGCAGATGACCAGACCTTCAGTATAACAGCTGATGAAACACTCGTCGTCAAGGCCAAAGCAAGCGATGCGAAAGGCAATCGTTGGACGATCGATGTCAATTGGACCGTCGCTCATCCAGATTGGAGCGAACAATCTGTCTTGTTGTACACATTGTCCGATGAGACCGAATTCATGCCGGTCTTAGCCTCGTCAACCGCTTATGTCGTACGTGCAGAATACACGTACAACGGCCAACTCTTTGGCGAGATCGTGAACGTTGAGGTCTCAGAAGGTATCATCCAAGTCTTCACAATGAACACCATTGCTTCCAATGGTGACACTGGAGCAGTATACAACATCAGTGCGGATCACTCCATCGACTTCTCTGTCGCTCTCAGTGACGGTGATTTGAATCCACTCAGTGTTGATGTTCTCACGTGGCTGTTTGAGGATACAGATGCTGGAACTGTCACGGATATCACCTCGGACTTTGTCGCTGATGGCTACAAGTGGGAAGCAACAACAGTCGGTAACTATCGATTGCTTGCTTATGTTGAGAATGCAGATGGATTCAACTACACTCGTTCCGTTGACATTTCTGTGTATCACGGTATTGCCGTATCACTCGATCATGCGCTCAACACATTCGATGAAGATGCAGGCGAATCGATTGATATTACCATTACCGGTACAGACAGCGATGGAAACACCTTCCCGCAGGATGTTGAGTGGGTAGAGGATGGTTCCTTGTCGGACCGTGTGATCCCTGGTATTGCGTCAGGAACCTACACGTACCAAGCATCTGCTGCTGGCGACCATGTCATGGAATATTCAACACCGACGGTTTCAAACACATTCAACCTGAAGATTTCACCTCAGATGATTGTTGATTTCATCGAAGTTGAGCTGTCCGCTGTCACGGTTGAACAACAGGCTTCAATCGACGTAACCGTCCAAGCCTTTGACCGATTTGCCAACCCAATTCCAGTTCCAAGCAGTGCGCGTGTCGATGCTACTGGACGTGGAACAGTTGAGAGCACCGGTCAAGGCACATGGAAGGTAACAACCTTGGACAGTGGTCCTCAAACCATCACGGTATCAGCAGGTCAAGTCAGCGAAAACTTCGACATTGAGGTCACTGGCACATTTGGAGGATTCTTTGCTGCAGGTGGTACGTTGTACTACATTGGTGCAGTGTTGGTTGGACTCATTGTTGCCGTCGTTCTTGCTCTACTCGTTATGGCAATGCGCTCAGGTCGAGGAGACGATGATTGGGATGACGATTACGATGAGGATGATGAGGACGATGAGCCACGATCAGCACGTGGTCCGTCTGGTCCAGCACCTGGTCCATCGGGTACTGCTCCAGGACCAAGTGGGCCAGCTCCGGGCACGGGTCCATCAGGACCTCCTCCTCAGGAAGAGGAAGAGAAGGAAGATACCAGTTGGATGGTTGACCATCGAACCGATGATGATGGTACGGAGTGGGCTCAAAGCGAAGACGAGACGTGGTACTATCGAGAGCCAGGACAGAGTGATTGGGTCGAGTGGCAGGATTAGGTGATGAAATGAACAAGCAACGGACTGCACTTTTCTTGTGTAGCCTCATGCTTGCTTCCGTTGTCATCACCCTCCCTGCTACAGCAGCAGGACCTCCGGCACAGATTGTGATTTCAACACCATCAACAGTCATTTCATCCGATGGCGTCTTGCAGATGGAAGCGACCTTGTACGACGCTCTCAACAACGTTGTTGATGGTGAGATTACGTGGTCTGCGACGAATGGAACCATCGAAGATAGCGGTTTGTTCTTCCCTTGGTCGGCCGGTCAGGTGACCATTCGTGCTGAGCATGCAGGGTTCAATGACACCGTTGTCGTTACTGTTCAAGCAGGCTTTGGTCAATCCATTGAGATCAATACATCAGCCCAGCCACGGGCGAAATTCCCGTTCACACTGCAAGCAAATCTCATCGATTCGCATGACAACTCGCGTCCGGGACAAGATGTTGTTTGGACCGTAGATGGCCTCTATGTTGGTCAGGGAGAACCGACTTGGACGCCTCCATCACTTGGCCTATACGAAGTGGTTGCACGATACGATCAGTTGGAACAGCGCGTGACGATGGAAGCGATCGCTGGTGACCCATATGAGTTCTCGTTCCCATCAGAGTTGGTCTTGCGAAGTGGTGAAGGAATGCAATTGTATCCAGATTTGCTCGATTCCTTTGGGCAAAAAATGAACAACACGCTTGCAGGAAACAAGGTCTGGACTGTCGAGAATGGAACCATTACACCGGTCGGTTACTACTACGCTTCAGCACCTGGTATCTGGAATCTGTCCGTACGTGCTGGTTCTGTTTGGGGCAACAGTACCATCCGTGTCGTTCCTGCTGATGCCTCAATCGTTGAGATACAGATTGTGCCTGAAGCAGAAACGTACGTTTCTGGAGAAATCTATCGCCTCGATGCTATCCGTACAGACTCACAAGGCTATTCTTCTCCAGTTCCCATTCCTATTGGAAACTGGACGGTTGGCAATGGCATCCTGTCGCAAGTTGGAAATGAGGTGCACTGGACGCCTGGTCAAGCAGGGCAATTCACTCTCCACGTCGTAGACTCGGATGTCCCGGCAAGCATGAACGTCGATGTTATGCATGGCTCAGCAGACGCTACTCGCCTCATTGCAAGTCAATCCAGCGTCACGGCCGGAACACAATTTGCTCTAGTGCACGAAGCCATCGATTCATTTGGAAATGTTTGGCAAGTCGACGCCAACATCTCGCAAACTGAAGGCACATTTGCGGGTGTTGACATCTTCTCATCGTATGTTTCAGTCATGCCCAAAGAAATGGAGACCATTGGCTTTACAGCCGACTACATCGATT
>JAAXIR010000199.1:0-281 GCA_012270265.1 Candidatus Poseidoniales archaeon | reverse complement strand
CTGCGGATTCCTTCCTCGATTTCAACCCAATCTTCCCCGATGCTTACGGAAACAGTATCGACTTTGTGGCCGTCAATTGGACCATTTCTGGTGCTGATCGGACTCTTGAAATTCGGATGGCTGATGGAAGGTGGTACCCAACGCAAACTGGCGAACACGAAGTACGGGCCAATGCAGATGGAGTCTTCGCATCGGGTCGAAGCAATGTGGTTCCCGTCAGGTGTCCCCCTGTGCGCCCCGACAGCGAGAATGGAGTCACCCGTCATGCAGGGGGACCATTG
>JAAXIR010000120.1 GCA_012270265.1 Candidatus Poseidoniales archaeon | reverse complement strand
GATACTGACCTCACGACGTCGTTGCTCGAGAGAAAGAACCAGTCCATAGATAAGGACAGCAATGGAGAGGAAAACGATTGGAATCATGATGATGTAATCGAAAATTTGGATGAGTCCAAGGAAGATGTTGAGGAAAAGAATGGTACCTGAAACAATGTCTGTGTAGTACAATTCAACACCTGCATCGGTGTAGTTGCCATCTTGAACCTCAGTTCCTAGGTTCTCAAGCCATTCTGCAGCATCAGCCGTGGACGTCGTTGGTAATTGACCTCGATCAATGGTGACACCGAGGTACATGTGATCGTTGTCGATCAAGGTCGCTCGTTGCGACTCTTCAAGGACTTCCCAAGTGGTAAAAATCGGGTTGAATGGAAGCGTTGGGTTACCAAAATCCCATGGCTCATAAATACCCATAACGGTGAGATTTTCAACGGTCATCCACATTCGACAGTAGATCATCTCGTTGTTTTCAGGTGTAATTTCACCATCACAGTTGTCTTCGGTGATGCTCGCCTCGAGCAGGGTCGATTCATCAACGACATAAGCGAAGGTGAGTTCATCAAGAACATCACCAACCTTGGCTTGCGCTTCACTTGCAATGGTCGATGGAAGGATGATACCGCGGTTCTCGCTCATGTTTTCTGGTGTAGGCCACTCGCCCAAACCAGCGATGATGTTCTCACCGAGCCGGTCGGCCAGCTCACCATCAAACGCTTCAGGTCCAAGGAATCGAATGGCTCGCTTGTCCGAAATAGGTGGGCCTGCATCAAGCGCTTCAGGATAATCGAAATTCATCGAATCCCATAACGGATTTTCATTGTCAGAGATCGCTCGCATTTCGAGTGGTTGAGCGACAACAAACTCGATGTTGAAGAAGCCACCACTGTGAATTCCTTGACGTCAAAGAACGAGGGTACAATCGTTGAATTCCGAGAATTCATCAATCAATTCATCGCAGACTTCGGTCATCGTCGTCGTATTGTTGGTCCACCCTGAGGCGTTCTCCACAGGCGTTCGGGCGAACTCAATCTTCGCATCGAACGGTTCGGAATCTAGGGATTCTTCAAAGAACAGTTGGGACAATCCAACACCGTAAGCAAGAACGGTGGTAATAACAAGCGATGCGAGGAACACGCCAGCGATGACGGCCATGCCTCGCTCTTTACCACGCCATGCACTTTGACCTGCGAGTCGAAGTCGACTTGGTAGTTCCATCAAGGCGTGTCGGTAGCGTCGAACTCGGGAACGATTCTGGCCGAAGTCGCTATCTTGCAAGCCGGAGATATCGTCACTCATTCTTCCTCACCTTCCTCATCAAGGCCCCAAGCAGAGCGAATGTCGGATGCTTCCGTTTTCCCATCGTTGAGAAGAAGCATTCGATCAGCGTTCGAAGCAAGGTCAGGATCGTGCGTTACCATGAGAATTGAAATGGGGTTTTCTTCATCATGACAGAGATCCTTGAAGAGTTTGAGAACTTCTTTACCACTTGCAATATCGAGATTTCCGGTCGGCTCATCCGCCAGTAAAACCGGGCGGTTGCCAGCAATGGCTCGAGCAATCGCAACACGCTGTTGCTGTCCACCAGAGAGTTGGTCTGGGATGAAATTGAGCCTGTCGCCGAGACCAACTTTCTGCAATGCTTCTTCAGCCGCAGCGACAGCTTCGTTCGAAGGGACACCTGACAACTCGAGAGCAATGGCAACATTGTCTACTGCAGAAAGATTGTCGAGAAGGTGAAAATCTTGGAAAATCCAACCAACCTTGTTTCGACGAACGTCGACAACGCTTGAGGGTCCTTTTTGCCCGTAAGTCCGCTCATCGAGGGTGATGCTGCCCCCATCACCTGCGAGTAAGCCTCCGATGATGTTCAGTAGTGTTGACTTACCAGAACCAGAAGGCCCCATAAGCGCAACCATCTCGCCTTTTTCGACTTGCATATTGACGCCTTTTAGCACATCCAATGAACCAAAACTCTTGGTTAGACCATTGACTTCAAGCATCTCAAAAACTCCAGCATTTCTGCATGCAGTTAGAATCGCGTAGTTATTTCTTTACAATGGTTTGTATCTGACGACTCTACATTTTGATGCGACGCTTTGAAAAAAGGCAAGCATCAGGATTCGCTATGAGCGGGAAGACTGCACTCATTACAGGGATTACCGGACAAGATGGTTCTTACCTTGCCGAATTGCTTCTTGAGAAGGGGTACACCGTCTATGGACTGGTCCGCCGTGTATCGCAACCGAGCCTTGGCCGTAACCTCATCAACCACTTGATGAGCAACGAAAACTTCCACCTCTTGAACGGTGATCTTGCTGATCAAAACTCAATCGACAATGCCGTACACCAAGTGAAGCCAGATGAGTTCTACAACCTCGGTGCTATGTCGTTCGTACCAGAATCGTGGCGCTCGCCAATGATGACGGCTGATATCACCGGTCTTGGCGCACTCCGCTGTCTTGAAGCTGTTCGAAAGCACGCTCCAGACTGTCGATTCTACCAAGCGGGCTCCAGCGAACAGTATGGTAAGGTGCGTGAGGTTCCTCAATCCGAGCAGACCCCGTTCCATCCACGTTCTCCGTATGGATGTGCAAAGGTGATGGCCTTTGAAATCACTCGAAACTACCGTGAGTCGTACAACATGTTCGCATGCACTGGAATCCTCTTCAACCACGAAAGTCCACGACGCGGTCTTGAATTCGTAACACGAAAAGTGACCATGATGGCTGCACGGATCAAGCATGGCTTCGATGAATGCCTCCACATCGGCAACGTTGATGCCAAGCGTGACTGGGGATTCGCCGGCGATTATGTTGAGATGCAGTGGAAGATGCTTCAACAAGATGCACCTGATGATTACGTCATTGCAACGGGTCGAACCCACAGCATTCGTGATATGATCAGTCTCGCCTTCTCACACATTGGCTTGGAATTGACTTGGTCTGGAGAAGGTGTTGATACCATGGCAACCGATCAAAACGGTGTCATTCGAGTACGAACCAATCCCAAATTCTTCCGTCCTGCTGAAGTTGATTTGCTGATTGGAGACCCAGCATATGCGAAGGAAAAACTCGGCTGGGAAACCAAGACAACATTCGAGCAACTCATTCAAATGATGGTTGAATCCGACTTGGCCATTGTTCAGGAAGCTGTTGATGGAGGCTATGCTCCACCAACACCGCCAGAATGATTGGCAGATTTTTGCATCAGCCGGTTGAACAACGGCGGAATCAACGCAATCCAGAACATCTGGTAGTAGCCACCAGGGAGTTGAGGCGATTCATCGTACGGACGTAGTCGTTCGTACGGCGTGCTTGAGCGAAGATGATGCGCAGCATGGAGAGGGAGATTCATCAACGTGTATCGTGACCAACGTGTGCGACTTTCCCAAGCATGTCCTGCATTCGGACGTTCGTCTTCACCTCGCTCAAGACCGTGATGTTGAATGAAATTCACAAATTCGAGCAAATAGATTGCAACGAAGGCTTGACCGACAAACGCTGCAAGATAGGGCAGACCCCATACGGCGAGAGATGTGAGCAATGCAATTTCGACGAAGATCGAAATGGTTGTGTCCTTTTTCCTGATTCTGTATGCGTTCCGGAGTTGTTGAGGAACGGTTCGCACAAGATGACCATAGACACTACGCCCCCATGGAGAACTCGTTGGATCGACCTTGCGAGCCCAATGCTTGTGGTGTGTATGGTTGTGTTCGACTGTGAAGTGCAAATAGAGGACGCACAGCAAATCAAGGCGCCCTAACCACCAACTGGACGAACGTGGTCTCCTGTGACCGAGTTCATGTGCAGCGACAACGCCGGCTGCACCGGTTGCGAGACCTGCGGAAAGTGCAGGAACGACGATCGAAACCGAACCAAGTCCCGACCAAATTCTGTACAGAAGACAAATCACAACAATTGGAACAAGGATGCCATGAAGGTGTACGATAACGTTGTGACCTCGGCCTTCCTCTTCGACATCGTGAACGGTTGATGAACCTGCAATCGAATCAAGAAACGGATACAGCCCTAGCAACAAGATGATCGGCGTAAGCATCCACCAGCCGCCGATCAACAAGGTGACAGCAGCAGATATTGGCGTAAGCAATCCAATGAGATGAGGTGCCCACCTAGCCATGCTTAGACGTATGACTCATAATTCAAAGGCGTTGCCTTCGAATCAGGATCGGCGAAACATGCTTGCGATGCGTCGAACGATGCCAGGCGTGAAGGAAATACCGTTTCGGTACACTTGTCCTTCAAGAGCTTGGTCAACAAACATCTCTAATTCTCTATCCATTTATTGTTCCCTCCTTGTGTTGTATGCAGCACGCTCGTTGGCAGAAAACCGAAAAGCGGCCATGGCGTTCACGATCGGCGACAGAATGTCGGAAAAAATTCCCGAACGGTACTGTTGCTGATCCATTATTCGGTCGGTGTACGTCTGGAGTTCGTTATCCATTGTTATCCTCACTATATTTTGGGTGCTCTACCTATTCAAAGGCGTGGTAAACTTGCCAACACAAAGGTGTAGTATTTACATTAAGTGGTTTTAAATACACTGAAATAACCGTTCTCTTCAAGAACACACATTCCGAGGCCAAATCATCCGCGCCGCTCCCAACCGTTCACCGACAGTGGAATCCGGCTACAGGAGGAATCACCATGGGTATGGACCCCGCACTCAAAGCGAAATTGCAGAAGCAACGATATCACATTGTCGGAGAACACGGTGGTGTCAAAACTTGCCATTGGACAAAAGAATCGCTCCTTCGTGATCGTGCGTGCTACAAAGGCACTTTCTATGGCGTCAAGAGCCATACATGTATGCAGATGTCTCCAGTCGTTGACCAATGCAACTTAGCCTGCACCTATTGTTGGCGAGAACCGCATATGGACACACTTGAACTAACAGACCAAGATCCTCTCGAATTGCTCTATGAGAGTGTACGTGCCCAACGTCGCCTCCTCTCTGGTTTCGGTGGAAACGACAAGGTTCCACGTGAAAAGTTCCTTGAAGCTCAAGATCCAAAACACGTTGCGATTTCGTTAAACGGAGAACCAACGCTTTACACCCGTCTCGGCGAATACATGGACTTGTGCCACAAACACGGTATGACCACGATGCTTGTGACCAATGGAACACTTCCGAAGGTCTTGGAAAATCTCGATACACTCCCAACTCAACTCTACGTTTCTGTCGATGCTCCGAACAAGCAAGTTTTCGATGATGTGTGCCGCCCAAAGTGGAACCGTGGGGCGTGGGATCAGGTTGAGCCGACCCTCGATGTACTGCCCACTCTTGCCCCTAGGATTGTTTGGCGCCACCCCCTGATGAAGGGCGTCAACATGTCATCAACACACATCAAGGAGTTTGCTGAACTCGACAACCGTGCAAACCCAGATTTCATTGAAGCAAAGGGATACGTCTACGTCGGCCACAGTCGAGAAAACCTCTCAATGGAGAACATGCCAAGCCACGATGATATTCTCTCCTTCTCAAATGAACTTGCACCTCAAGTTAATCGAGAAGTGCTCTCAGAAAGCCGCCCGAGTCGTGTTGCACTGATCGGTCGTGAAATTGTTCCAATCCCCATTCCAGAAGCAGAACTGTACTTCCCTGAAGATTTGGGAATCGCTCCCCCTGTCAAGAAACTCCCTCTCGTTCAAAATTAGTTGATATACTGTGGAATCGTTCTTCTGACATGACAGCAGAGCGTATGCCACGAATATTGATTGTAGGTGCGGGTGGAATCGGTGGACTTACCTTTGATTTGATTGTTCCAGCGCTTGAAAAAGTAGGACAGAAATGTTCCATCACCATCATGGATGGGGATACCGTTGAAGCCTCAAATTTAGGCCACCAACGATTCTCATCATCGGACATAGGCTGCTTTAAGACTGCGGCTCTTGTTCAAAAGTATGAATCGTTCAAGAACGTGTATTGTGTTTCTGACACAGAAAATCTACGAGTTAAGGAACAACTGCAAGAGTTTGATTACATCATTATCGGTGTCGACCGACCACACCCTCGAAGATTGGTTCATGCCACTGACGTTCCTTGGATTGACCTGCGGTCAACAGGCGATGGTCATGTCTATTTCACCAACGATTCAGACCCTGCTCTTGTTGCCATGATGACGCCAGACCACGAACCTGCGAGTTGCCAAATTGCTGGAGCAATCGCTGCTGGAAACATCCAATTTGGTTACGTCAATGCCGCTGCAGCGGCTGCAACATGGCTCATGGGACAGCTGAGAAATCAACCTCCTCTCCGAGAACGAATGTCGAGCATCATGTTTGGTGAACTCAAATTCCCTGAGGTGAACGCATGATTCCAGTGATGAATCTTGAATCCATAGGCGTCACCTACGAGCAGTGGATGAGGGCTTGCATTCAGGCAGAAGCACAAGCGGTTGAGTCCGACGATGTCCTTGACGTACAACGAAACGCTGCTGAGCATGGACGATGGGATTTGGTGTACAACCTCTCGCTTATTGCAGGATTAGAGACCTCGGTCCTCATCGATGCCAACGGTCAAATTCAGATCGATTGGGGCTCCCCTGGTCGAGTTCCTTTACGCCCACCTGTTGGAATGATGGCTCCATTTAGGGTCTGGGTTCATACCCACCCAGGATTTCACGCATACTGGAGCGGCACCGACAAAAACAGCCTTGCGATTGCTCAAGGAATTCTTTCTTCTGCGCTTGTTCTTGGAGCACCAGGGATCAAGCAAAGTCGAAACCTTGGTCCCGGCAATGGTCATTCAATCGGTCTCGAAGGGCCGCTTCAACACTGGACAGAGGAAGACATCACGCCTTGGGATCGTTGGTATGCAGAGCATCAAGAAGCCCCAATTGAGGTGATGGTTTGACCTCCAACGTTCGTTCACCTCGAGACGACGAGGAGGAACTCAAGGCCCACATCGCCATCCTTCGCGGTCAATCCAAATCGCTGAAGGAAGTGCTTACTGAAATGATGGATGAGGAACCATCAGACGACCTTGTTCAAGCGGTGGAGAATCGTATTCTTCTCGCCCAAGAACAAGAGGAAGCCATTGACCTTGAGAAGATCATTGAATCCATTCAGAAGATGCAATCCTGTTGGGTTTAGGCATTCTTGTAGGTCGCTCTTCGGCCTTCAATCAAAGCACTGAGACCTTCGAGAGCGTCCTCGGTTGAGAAGATTCGATCCAAGCCTTGTAGCTCGAGTTGCAGACCTTCATCAAGTGACATCGATGCTGTTGCATCGATTCGTTCACTGGCCATAGCCAATCCAATTGGAGCCGTGAACTTGAGGGACTTGAGTTGGCGGGCAACGGTCTTGTCTTCAGCATCAAAGCCATCGGGGCAACTTCCTGCAAGCAGTGCAGCCATGTTTCCATCCGAGAAGAATTTCTTAGCGAACTTGACCACAGGACTGTTTTCATTCATTGGTTTTCCAGGATACTTGTTGTCTGGTTTGCCGGATGCATGAATGTCCTTGATGCAATTTGGAACATCGTTGATGTCAACAAGATGTGTAACAAGGCCAAGGTCGGCCGCAGTTTCAGCATTCATGAAATTTCCAGCAAGAACAGCCCATCGACCGAGTTCTCGTCCTGCGATACGTGCGGGCCGCTGAGTTCCTCCGAGCGCAGGGTAAATCCCAATGCTCGTTTCTGGGAATCGGAATTGGGTTCTGCGTGTACCAATGCGATAGTCACAAGCGAGAGCGAGTTCAAGCCCACCTCCTAGGGCAAGCCCAGTCGTCAGTGCAATCGTTGTCTTTGATGAATCTTCAAGAGCTGCAAGAAGAACGTGCCCGTTCTCCGTGAATGTTTCAATGTCTGGAATATCATCGGATCGAATCTTGTCGACAAAGAACTTGACATCAGCACCAGCTACGAATGCCTTACCTGCTCCATCCAAAACGATGGTTGTGACATTGCTGTCAGCATTGGCGGCTTGCACAGCCTCGGTGAGTTGAGCGACAACGACCTCATTCAATGCATTCATGGCTTCTGGGCGGTTGATGGTGATGGTCGCAATTCCGTCTTCAATGGATGAGTCGACGTACGAGAAATCCCAGTTTGTTGAAGCGTCGGATTGATCCTTGAAGAAAGCCGGAAGCGTCCACGCTTCACCTGCAATCGCTTGGTACGATTGTGCCATGCGGTAGGCTTCTGCAACACCAATACGATTCATCATTTCGAATGGCCCTCGAGCCCATCGAAGACCAACCTTGGCTCCTCTGTCAACGTCTTCCATCGAGCAGATATCTTCCTCAACAATCTGTGCTGCAACACCAAAGACAACGCCAAGGAGGCGTTCTGAGACGGTTGTGTATTGATCCTGCGTGTACTCAGACTCGTCTTCAATTGGCCACATGGCATTCTCTGCTACAAGATCTCGAAGATTCTGAGCACCGTTGTATCGAGATGTGTTGAGTTGCTCAGCAAGATAATCGGTCGAGTGTAACGCGATTGGAGGGCCTGTAAGATTCATCAGGCCAAATGGTCCGAGTCCAATTCGGAATGCCTTGCACGAGATTGCATCGATTTGTGCTGCAGTTGCAACACCCTCCTCTAAGAGGAGGCATGCCTCATTGAGCCATGGAACGAAGAAACGGTTGACAACAAAACCAGGCCTGTCTTTGCAAACGATGACGACTTTGCCAAGTGTTCGACAATACTGAACGGTTCGCTCCAAGGTATCCTTGGAAGTTGTCTCTGCTGGAATGACCTCAATCAAACGGTTCTTCGCAGGGTGATAAAAGAAGTGCAAACCAACAAAACGATCTGGACGACCTGTTGCCTCAGCAAGAGCGTTCACAGACAACGAAGAGGTGTTTGAAGCGAGAATCGTTCCTTCATCACAGGCTTCATCCAATGCAGTAAATACGGATGTTTTAATATCAAAATCCTCGAAGACCGCCTCGATAACAAGATCCGTATCTGCAGCTGTGTTTTCTGTTCCAACAACATCGGAAATTCGGGCAAGTGTGGCGTTCACTTCGTCTTGAGAGAAGATGCGACGTTCGATGGCTTCCTGCAGGAAATTCTCAATGATTGAACGACCACGTGCAACGTATTGTGCCTCTCTATCGACCATTTGCACATTGAATCCTTCTTGTGCACTTTTCTGTGCAATACCTGAACCCATGTTTCCTGCACCGATGATTGCGACGTTCTCAACAGCCTTCATGCTGCCAACGAACGGCAAACCGTTCATGAATCATACGCTCTTGCGTTTTGTTGAAGTGGTGTTGAAAAGAAATCAAGTATGTGAAAACAATCGGCTCATCATGCCTGAACCACCAATGGTCTTGCCAACCACTGAACTCAAGATTGTTAGTGACAAAATTAGTGAGACGATTCAGATTGGTGGTTCCGTCCGGTCTTTGCTCGAGGACCATTCTGGACAGGGTCGCTTTGACCTCAATTGGGAAGTTGATGCTGCTGTTGAAGCGCTCAATGTCTTTGGTTCACGTTGGACCATCGAGATTCTCTCAACACTCTACATCGCAGGTGATCGCCGATTCAATGAGATGAAGCACCTTCTCAAGGGCATCTCATCTCGAACACTCTCTGACAAGCTTCGCTATCTTGCTGATGAAGGATTGGTTGAGCGAATCGTGACCGATGGACCCCCTGTTCGCGTCACGTACAGACTCTCCAGTCACGGTTTGACCTGCGGTAGGCTACTTTCTCCCCTCGTCGCCTTCATGAAAATCCATCAAGGTTCAATCGTCAGTGGATAGATGCATCAATACGATGAGTTAAGATACAAAGAGGTCATCCTCAACGTATGGCTCTTCTTGCTCAGTGGGTCCG
>JAAXIR010000071.1:2413-9894 GCA_012270265.1 Candidatus Poseidoniales archaeon | reverse complement strand
ACCTCGTCTCGCTCTGCACCATGTTGCAACCAAATGACCGGAATGATCCGTCCTTCGAGCCACCATTGTCTCAATGCAGCCATGACACGCTCGGCTGACAGGAACAAGACAAACAGTTCCGGCTCACTGCTCTGCCAAGGCTGGCTACGTATTGGGCGACCAAGGAGCGTGTTTCCAGCATCTTTGGGATGTACAGGAACCATCCGATAACCAAGATGTCCTGCATCGTGAAAGGCTTGGTGGGCTGGACGATCCTCTCTCAGCCCTGCACCAAGAACGTGAACCGACTGGATCGATTGGAGCCAGCCATCATCGCTCATACCATTACCACGGAAGCGCCCGTTTTCAAAGGCTGTTTGTTCATGGATGAAAACTGCGATTCAAAAGGTGATGCAGTATTTTAGGGATATGAACTACCTTATCATTGGCGGAAACAGTGACATTGCTACGGATGTTATCGCACGATTGACCGAGAACGAGCATGCCATCCATGCACTTGTTCGAAGTGAAGAACAGGCACAAGAACTCCAGTCGCAAGGACATACCACAACCGTCGGCGATGCAACCAAAGAAGCCGACATCAAACAAACTAGTGCTGAAGCCAACGAGAAGGGGGATATCGACGGCATCCTTCACTGTGTAGGTTCAATCGTTATTCGACCTCCACATGCACTCAATCAGGATGCATTTGAAGAAGTCATCACAACAAACCTCACCTCTGCCTTCCTCACCTTATCGATTGGTGGAAAGGCAATGCTACGTCAGGGACAAGGACGCATGGTCTTCACATCGAGTGTTGCAGGATCTCTCGGCCTTGTGAACCACGAAGCCATTGCTGCTGCAAAGGGCGGTATTGAGGCCATGGTTCGTTCTGCCGCAGCTACTTATGCTCGCCGTGGTCTTCGAATCAATGCTGTTGCGCCAGGCCTGACAGATACCAAAATGGCTTCCAAGATTCTCGCAAGCGATGCAATGCGTGATGCTGCTTCTCAAAAGATACCAACACAACGCATCAGCCAGAAGGAAGAGGCTGCTTCGGCTATGCACTGGCTCCTCACAGATGCTCCTGACAACTTGACAGGGCAAGTCCTACACCTTGATGGTGGTATGGCGAACGTCCTTGTTTGAGGGAGAACATGAAAGCCATCATCGTCGGTGCTGGACTTGCTGGATGCGCTGCAGCATGGGCCCTCGAAAAGCATGGGTATGATTGTGTGCTCATCGAAGCATCCGAGAAGGCTGGGGGCCGAATGCGATGTACCACAATCGGTGATTCCAATGTCGATGTTGGATTTCACGTGCTCCACACAGCCTATCCTAGCCTCCATCGTTGGCTCGATATTGAGCGACTCCAACTCAAACCGATGGATGCAGCAACCGATTTGATTGCTCCTTCAACTGGAACCATCAAGACCATTGGCGATCCATTGCGTGCCCCATCCACCTTGTTTCCAACCATCTTCTCTGCAGGGATTTGGAATGCCTTGCGAATGCTGCGCTGGCGATTGAAGACACGCAAACACGACCTCGAGGCTGCAATGGATGCTTCATCTATCCCATTGGATACGTATTTTGATTCAATGCGCTTCAGTCAATCGTTTCAATCCTCATTTCTGCAACCGCTGTTTGCTGGAATTACACTGGACGATGAACGGAAGGAACGTTCTGCCTTCGCATCCTTCACTTTCTCAGCAATGTCCCATGGTATGATGACCATGCCCAAACACGGCATTGAAGCAGTGCCTCGTCAAATTCTCAATCGTCTTGACGCAACACAAATCATGTACAACACGAAGGTAAGTTCCGTCACAAAGAAATCGATCAAACTTGAGGATGGCACCACGATGAAGGCGGATATGGTCATCCTTGCAACGCCTCAGCACGTTGCACAAGCCATGCTAGGAAACACATCGCCAGCCCGTCGAAAAGAAACGGCAACGTACGTTTTCGAATCCAAGGATTCACCTCTCAAACAAGCACGGTTACTGCTCAATACGGAGTATGGAAACGGTGAACACAAAATTCTCCACGTTCATGTTCCTACACTGTTGCATGCATCCGATTCACACCTTATTGTTGCAACAGTTATCGGAAAAGAGGCACGTTTGCATGAGGATGAACAAGAACGGAAACAGATTCGAAGTGAGATGGTGAAGTGGTTTGGCTCAAACGTCGATGATTGGAATCTCATCGGGACGACGTACGTCGATTATGCCCTTCCATATGGAGGAACGACCGCCATCGGTCGAGAACGAGAACAATTGATTCAGGATGGAATCTATTGCATCGGTGATCATACAATGCATCCTTCCGTCCATGGAACATTGCGTTCAGTTGAGCGCTTGTTGGAACATCTTGAGATTCCAATCCCCATGAAAGATTGATGAAGTGAAACGGTGGCGAAGGAGCATGGCCATTGACCCGAATGACTTCGATGTCCCCGTCAAAGATTACGCCTTCAGTGAGGTGAAGGGCGTATCCACACTGATCGATCAAATGGCCAAGGCCGGTGGATTTACAGCGACCAAACTGGCTACTGCTCGAGATATTCTCTTGCAAATGCGACAAGAAGTCGATGCTGTTGATGGGGATGCAAGCCAAGTCTGCAACTGGCTTTCCTTTCCTGCATGCATCTGTGCTACAGGAACTCGTTCCTTGTTCATTGCAGCGATCAAGACCTAAATGTTCAACGTCGTATCAACCAACTGTGGAACACTGGATCACGACATTGCCCGTTCCTACAAAGACTACTATCATGGTGCCTTTGAATTGGATGATATCGAACTGGGCGAACACGAATTGATGCGTCTTGGTAACGTGATTGTTCCAAATGCATCGTACGGCGAGATCATCGAAGCCGTGGTCATGCCCGCCCTCGAAGACATCTACAACGATCGGCTCAAAGAGACAGGAAAAACCGGCGCAGATGCATGGATCGGTTTTGGCTCGATTCATCTCGTATGGGAGTTAGGAAAGCGCATCGGAAAGCCAGATTCACTCATCTACTGGGCTTGGAAGAACCAAATTCCAGTCTGTATTCCAGGCATTACGGATGGTTCGATTGGCGCACAGTTGTTCATGTTCCGTCAGAAGCATCGTGATTTCCACATCGATACCCTGGCCGATGAACAGGTCATGTCGGATCTAACATGGGACGTTGAGACTTCCAACGCCCTGATGGTTGGTGGTGGCATTTCCAAGCACCACGTCATTTGGTGGAATCAATACCGAGGTGGGCTTGATGCCGCTGTCTATGTCACAACCGCTCCAGAACACGATGGTAGCCTATCAGGTGCTCGTCTTCGAGAAGCAATCAGCTGGGGGAAGATGCGCCCAGAAGCACCAAATGTATGTGTTGAAGGCGATGCAAGCGTCCTTCTTCCACTGCTTGGAAGTGACATCTTCAATCGTTGAGTTTTCCAGCAAGATAAACCATCATCGCTGTACGTAGCGGACTTGTTGGTTGCCATCCATGACCATCGCATTCAACCAAAACGTTGTGCAAGGCCCCCAATGAAGGTCTCGTGTCCTGTTGTGCTGCATCGATGGGAACAACAGAAATCTTTGGTGATGCGGGTTGATCGAGAAGCGATGCCGTGAATTGACCTGTTGAACCTGCTCGTGTTCGGTTGTAGAGCATCTGCAACTCGTGGTGCGTTTGTTGTGTTGACCATCGACGTCGTCCTGCAATATCGATTGATTTTGGCAATTGTGGCCGATGCAGGGCTATCCGAACGAGAGCATCAACCACATCGGATTCTGCAACCCAGTAATGGGATGCATCTCCATCCATTGAATGTTCAATGGAATCCCAAATCGACTCCAATTCCTTATTGATGAGACCTGAATTCCTAGCAGAAGGAAGAACATCATGCAAGACGATTGAACACGAATCGTTGACTTGAATGGTGTTCGGCTTGGCAAAGAATTCGAACTGAAGGTCAGAATCGTTTGAAACGACGACCTCTGCAATACCTGCTTGAAGCAGGGTTGCATGACGTTCTTGAATCTCTTTGGCATCCTTTTCATCCAAACAAAGCGTGACCTCAAACATCAGCAATCGTTCAATGAAGGCTTGTGCAATCGAACCATCGATTGGATGGAGGCGCACACGAACCATTCTTCTCACGCAATAAAGGCCTCAATGGCTTGTTGAGTGATATCGATGACGAGATCCACTTCCTTGGAGGTGATGGCAAAGTTTGGTGTGTATCGTAGAGCGTTCACACCACCGTGAATCACTCCTAAACCATGCTTTCGACACCACACCTCGACTTTATCGAATCCAACGACTTGCAACGTATCTGGATTCAATTCAGCAGATACAAGCAAACCTGTTCCTTGTACCTCGAGAATCTGGTCCGGATACTTGGCTTGGAGGACCTTGAGCTTCTCAACCATCTCCTTACCACGGTCACGAATGTTGTCTCGCAACTCTGGCGTGATGTTGTCCAATACTGCTACTGCCGTTTCGAGGGCACGAGGATTGGTTGTCATCGTGTTACCATAGATGCCTACAACGTAGAGTTCGCTCGCACGCTTGTTCATGCCGAGTACAGATAATGGGTACTGACCTGCATTGAGTGCTTTCGACCATGCTTCAAGGTCAGGGGCTTCTGCATCCTCAAAGCCCTCGTAATCGACAACGGAAAGACATCCCTGCCCGCGAAGACCGGCTTGTACAGAATCGACCATGAGCATGGAGCCATGCTCGAGCGTGAGGCGGCGGGCTTCGTCGTAGAACGCTCGCTCAACGCATCGCCCCGGGCTTCCTTCACCCTGAACGGGTTCCAATGCCATCATTTCGATAAAGAAGCCTTCATCATCAGCACGCTTGAACATGGCTTGCAGTGCTTCAATGTCATTTGCAGGGACAAGGAGAAGATTATCCATATCACGGAATGTTGCTAGATTCTTCTTGTAGCCGTCCATACAAGAATGGGAGATTTGAGCAGGTCGGCCAGTGCGTCCATGGAAGGCACGTTCGACTGCAAGAAGTTTGGTTGGCTTTCCTTCGTGACGGCCGCCAGGATCAGTCATGTGTTTGGCGTTCACGTCTGCGATGCGTAGACCAACAGTAACGGATTCAGAACCACTGTTCATGCAGATGAACCGATCAAATGGACAGGAACCACGTGTATGCCCGAGCTCCTTACGAAGTCGGTCTCCCAGACGCTTCTGAGAAAACGAAGGCGTCATGACGTTGGCCATGACCCAATTCTCGCTCATGGCATCGATGATGGATGATGGTCCGTGTCCGCTTCCAAGCATTCCGTAACCACCGTTATCGTGCAGAACAGCGCCACATGCCGTGACCAACCAAGGCCCTCTTCCCGCTATTGGGATGTACGGGTTCACAGTTGCAGCAGAATAGAAATTGACGTAATCGGATTGCAAGTGCTTGATCAGTTCTGCTTCTGGCAGAGACATGATGTCTTCACCAAACTCGTCGAGAAGTACGTTGTGTAATTCTCCAGCCTCGTGAATCGCTTGGACAAGTTCAGCGTCCGTAGCACAGAAATCCTCAATCACACCATCACTGAGCCCTACAGTCTCTTTGGGACCACTTGATGCTCGAAGACGATGTAGGATGCTGATGGGATTATCCGCCATGGTCCAATGCTGTCAAAGAACTCCTTTGAACATAGCCCTAGAGCCCTGTTCTTCTCGATGAATTCGATCTGTTCATGGTCGAGTACAGACCACAAAAATACAATTTTCAATTGGAAAACACTTGATTTTCAATATTTTTGTAATCTTTCCGATCGAGACGTGAACAATCGAGTAAAGACTGGATTCCAATTGAAAAGTCGTTCCGTCTAGAAATGAAATTCAGTACAATTTGAAAATTATACGACATCGAATTTTGGAAATTTTTTGAGATTCCCAATACAAATTAAACTCAAAAAACTACAAACTTCAATTGAAAAGTTAATTTTTGACGTCGAAGAGTATATATGATTCATCGGTTGAAGACATCCTAACCGGGCATGACCCGAGGAGATGGGAAAAAATGGCAGACAAAGAATACAACATCCAGGAACTAGTACACCGGGATGTCTATGTGAACGACAAAAAAGTAGGAACGATTGTTGGTGAGCGACATCACCCAAACGAGGCACGCGTCCAATCGATGCGGATCCAAGTTGAGTCAGATGTTGCTGACGAATACATGAGGAAACCTGCAGAACTCGCACCGCTACCAAAGGAATTGGTGCACAGAATGCATACAGTTTGAACTGTGCTTCTATCAATGTCGAGGCGCGGAGTTCAAGGAGGATGGGGAAACACCATTCGGATTGACGAGAAGCTCTACGCACCTGACGAAATGTTGGATCGAGCAGTTCTTGACAACCAAGGCCGAGAAGTTGGTGTCATCACCGGCATGGTCAAGGTCAACCGCACCTACAAAGGATTCATTGTGAAGACTCGACTTCACGCACAGAAGCAATACGGAATCGATGAGAACATCCGCATTCCTTTGACGGCGTTCTCTCGAACCCGTGAGCGTCTCGACGAGATTGTGCGTTCCCGAGCGATCGATCGTGTCTTGCAGTTGCCTTCTTACGTTGCAATTAACGATCCAAATTTCGACGAAGAGTGATTTCAAATCAACCGTCATTCTTATGACAAGGTTGTAGGTCGGAGGCTTGCCCTTGCGCGGGTGGCTTAGTCGGTTAGAGCACCCGGCTGATAACCGGGAGGTCGCAGGTTCAAGTCCTGCCTCGCGCACCAACGCCTTCTCATTACGGTGTCGTGAGACTCGCAAAGAACATGAACGGGCGTCGCTCAGCACTGCTTGAGGGAAGCCGATGGTCGTTGTCTCCGGAAGCAATGCACAACACGTGGCAGAACAACTCGCTCAATCCTTGGGTTGGAGTCACGTCAAACTTGAGGCTCGCCGATTTCCCGATTCGGAAGGATACATCCGAATTCCGGAAGATGAGATTGAAGCGATTCGATCTGAACCGGTTGTCGTAGTTTCGAACACATTTCCAGATGCTGGAATTGTTGAAACCATGTTGATTCTCAAAGCGGTCTCCGATGTTCGCAAAGGTTCCATGGAAAACCTTCGAGGAATTGAACCGCAAAAAATGGAAGATATTGGTCCCGGAGTCTACCTTGCGGTGCCATATTTTGGATATTCTCGCCAAGACAAGCGATTCAAGCCTGGGGAAGTCATCTCTGCACGAGCCATCGCTGATATGTTGGCAGGACAGTGTGATGGACTCGCAGTCCTCGATTTACACGCTCCAAAAGTGCTTGAAAATCTCTCTGTTCCGGTAGCGTTTACATCAGCAATGCCTGAACTTGCAAGCCACCTTCAGAGTGAAGTCAATCCCGATTTCATTCTCTCACCTGACAAAGGTGCCATCGATCGTGCCAGTGAAGTTGCGAATTTGATCGGTTGTGAATTCTCCTATCTTGAGAAAACCCGAATCGATGCGCATACGATTGTTCACAAAGCAAAGGATTTGGAT
>JAAXIR010000071.1:0-2403 GCA_012270265.1 Candidatus Poseidoniales archaeon | reverse complement strand
GTTTACCGGTGGAGCGATTCGTCGATTGACCCAATATGTTGACGGTGTTCACGCTACTGGAAGCCTATCGAACCCCCGTTCGGTCATCGATGCTGGTGAAGCATTGGCACGTGGAATCAACGAACTTCTCGGTAACTGAGCCATTTTGCCTATACAATAACCGGGCACTGCATTTATATGGTCGAGTGTGGGCGCAACGAATACCACACGAGGATGAATCCAATGAGTGTACACGTACGATTTGAAACCCCAAGCGACCTCGCCGACAAGATTTACGAGCTCATCCGAGCCAACCAAGGCGGGCGAATTAAGAAAGGAAGCAACGAAGTTACCAAGTCCGCAGAACGCGGTACTGCACAATTCGTTATCCTAGCCGAAGACGTCAACCCTCCAGAACTTCTGGCGCACATCCCATTGATCTGCGAAGAAAAGGGCATCCCATACGGATACGTCCCAAGCCAAGAATTCCTTGCAAAAGAAACCGGACTCCCAACAGGCGTCAAGACCGCTTCCATTGCTCTCATGGAAATTTCCAAAGCAAACACGGAAGCATTCAACAACGTCCTCGAAGCCATCAACGGCATCAAGAACTGAACAGGTGATTCAACATGAGTGACGAAACGGTAAGCGGCTGGCCTGCTGAAGTTGTTGAAATCGTCGGTCGAACTGGAATGACCGGTGAAGCAACTCAAGTCAAGGTTCGAGTCAATGATGCTCCAAACCCACGAGACGTTGGTCGAATTATTACTCGCAACGTTGTCGGCCCAGTTCGAATGGGTGACATTCTCATGCTCAAGGACACGGGTCGTGAAGCCCGTAAGCTCAATGCACGGTGATCATCATGCCAGAACGAAGAGTTTGTTCATTCTCCGGAGAGGAAATCGAGCCAGGTACTGGAACCATGTTCGTCCGTAAGGATGGAAGCATTCTATGGTTCAAGAACAGCAAGGCTCGCAAGAACATGGTCAAGTTGTCCCGAAATTCCCGAAAGGTCAAGTGGACACGTCACTATGTTCGTGGCGGTATCCGCTGATTCAATTCGGTGAACTCATAAAGGGCCTCTTGGTGGCCAAGGACGGTGAAGAAGATGGAAACAACCTACATTATGGTCAAGCCAGACGGAGTACAACGAGGACTTGTTGGAGAAATCATTGGTCGATTTGAGCGAAAAGGGCTCAAGTTGGTCGGACTCAAGTCCATGGTTCCAAGCGAAGAAATCGCTCGACAGCATTACGATGTTCACAAGGAACGTCCGTTTTTCCCTGGATTGATCAAGTTCGTTACTTCCGGCCCAGTTGTCTGTATGGCATGGGAAGGTCGTGATGCCATTTCCGTTGCTCGCAAACTCATTGGTTCAACCAATGGACGTGAAGCAGAGCCTGGCACCATCCGTGGTGACTTTGGTATGGATATGGGCTTCAACATGATTCACGGTTCTGATGCTCCTGAAACAGCAGCATTCGAACTTGGCCTCTGGTTCCCTGAAGGTTTGATGACCTGGGAAAACACCATGGGCGCTTGGGTCTACGAGTGAGCTTCTTTCTTCCTCCCTTGGAGGTAGTCGCATGGACGAAACAGACGTGAACGAAGAAGAGCCTGTCGTTCGCGGTGAGAATCGACAACCGATTGTTTCCGTTCTTGGTCACGTTGATCACGGCAAAACCAGCGTATTGGATTTGGTTCGTTCCCTCGGCAGCGATCGACAAGCCAGCGTTATGGATCGAGAAGCTGGCGGGATTACCCAACACATTGGAGCCACCGAAGTTCCTGCTCACGTACTCAATGAAACGTGTGCAAAACTGATGGGAGGACGTCCGTTCAAATCGCCCGGTCTTTTGTTCATCGACACACCTGGCCACCATTCCTTCGCATCCTTGCGAAACCGTGGTGGCGCTCTTGCAGACATTGCTATCCTCGTGGTTGACATCATGGAAGGCTTGCAGCCACAAACCATTGAATCCATCAACATCCTCAAGCAAACCAAGACCCCATTCGTCATTGCTGGAAACAAAATCGACCGTATTCATGGTTGGATTTGTGAACGTGACCGTTCCTTCATCGAATCCCTCCAAGAACAACGAAAGGATGTTATCGACCTGTTCCAAGACCGATACTGGAAGCTTCTTGGTCAAGTTTCTGAGCATGGCATCAACTTGGAACGTTACGATCAAATCAAGGATTTCAGGAAATCCTTCCCACTTGTTCCAATGTCAGCTAAAGAAGGCGAGGGCCTTCAGGACCTGCTCACGGTTACAGTAGGATTGGCTGAACGGTTCCTTGAGGATCGACTTACCGATACACTCGGACCTGCTGAAGGAACCATTCTCGAGATGAAAGATGAAGTTGGGATGGGCAAAACCATCGACGTCATCCTCCATCGAGGTACACTCAACACGGGTGATC
>JAAXIR010000192.1 GCA_012270265.1 Candidatus Poseidoniales archaeon | reverse complement strand
TTGAGCGAATCCCAGTCCCATCGACCGGAGTGCTCGTTCATACCCCAAAGGTCGAACTGGAGGAGTCCTTGGGAAGCAGGTGAACCTTCGAAGGTTGAGTATGCTCCATCAACAATGGCTGCGTCCTTGGATGCAGTGCACGCTGCGAAGTAGATCGTTTCGAAAATCTCCTTGTTGAGTGCACGTGCTTCAGGGCTGTCAAAAGCCATACCGAGCATGGCAAAGGTGTCAGCAAGGCCTTGAACTCCAAGCCCGATTGGCCGGTGACGCATGTTGGAGTTGCGAGCTTCTTCAACTGGGTAATATTTTACATCGATGACTCTGTTCAGATTACCTGTATCATGGTAGGTGACATCGAAGAGGAGATCGTGATTGAACGAACCGTTCTCGACGTACTTTGGTAGAGCGATGGATGCGAGGTTGCAGACAGCGACTTCGTCAGCGGAGGTGTACTCCATGATCTCAGTACAGAGGTTGGAAGAGCGAATGGTTCCCAAGTTCTTCTGGTTCGACTTGAGATTTGCAGCATCCTTGTAGAGCATGTACGGCGTACCGGTCTCGATTTGTGCTTCAACAATCTTGTCCCAAACTTCTCGAGCAGGGACAGTCTTGCGAGCCAAGCCTTGTGCTTCGTAGGAGTGATACAGTTCCTTGAACTCATCACCGTAAGCGTCTTGCAATCCAGGGCACTCGTTTGGACAGAAGAAGGACCAGTCAGCGTTGTCTTGAACACGTTCCATGAACAAGTCAGGGGTCCACAATGCGTAGAACAAATCACGTGCACGCATTTCTTCCTTACCATGGTTCTTTCGCAGGTCCAGGAATTCAATCAAATCAGGGTGCCATGGTTCAAGATAGATAGCGATGGATCCCTTTCGCTTGCCGCCACCTTGGTCGACGTATCGAGCTGTGTCGTTGAAGACACGGAGCATAGGTACGATTCCGTTGGATGTTCCGTTGGTTCCCTTGATGTAGGATCCCTTGGCACGAATGTGGTGGATGGAAAGTCCGATTCCACCTGCAGATTTGGAGATCAATGCACACTGCTTGAGTGTGTCGTAGATTCCGTGCAGAGAATCGTCTTGCATGGTCAAGAGGAAGCACGATGACATCTGAGGCATTGGTGTTCCAGAGTTGAACAGTGTCGGCGTAGCGTGGGTGAAGTAACCGTTTGACATGAGGTCGTAGGTGCGAAGTGCTTTTTCGATGTCACCATGGTGGATACCAACTGCAACACGCATTAGCATGTGTTGTGGTCGTTCTGCAACTGCTCCATCGAGACGGAGGAGGTACGAACGCTCAAGTGTCTTGAATCCGAAGTAATCGTAGTTGAAGTCACGAGTGTAATCGATGTGATTGTTCAGTACTTCTGCATTGGCCATGATGATGTCATAGACTTCTTCTGAAATCAGAGGAGCATGTTTCTTTGATTCTGTGTCGATGTATTCTCGAAGGTCGGTGATGACATCTGTAAACACGTCCTTGGTCGAGCGGTGCAAGTCATCAACGCAGATTCGAGCAGCAAGCTTGCTGTAATCAGGGTGCTGGGAAACCAATGAGGCAGCGGTTTCTGCAGCGAGTTGATCCAGTTCGCGAGTTGTGACACCATCATAGAGTCCTTCGATGGTCAGTTTGGTGAGATTTGCTGGGTCAATCCAATTTGGATCGAGTCCTTCAGCCAAACGTCGTAGTTTGTCCAAAATTGCATCGAACCGTACATCTTCTCTCTCGCCTTTTCTGTTTACAACTTGCATAGTCATTTTGCCTCATCTCCTGCTTGTTTCGGTGCGTGCGTATCTCCCTTTGTTCGCGGTCGGTTCAAAAGTCTTCGTCCATGGAAAACCGCTGTTGGACACTTCCGAGGGAAGCACCGTCCATGACACCGGACTTTTGGTATTCGCCAACTCGCTTTTCGAAGAAGTTGGTCTTGCCTTGCATGGAAATCATCTCCATCCAAGGGAATGGGTTGGCAAGATCGTACTACTTTGAAGCTCGTAGAGAATTCA
>JAAXIR010000077.1 GCA_012270265.1 Candidatus Poseidoniales archaeon | reverse complement strand
GAGTTCAATGGAACCTTCGCTTGAACGACAACATCGATGACTTCCTGAGGCATAACCCGATGGATATTCACTGAGGTTGAGAGTCGAGAATGGAACAGTCCGCTGCTTTCTTTGGCCATCTCATCTTCATATGTGCCAAACAATGTGAGAATGTCCGAAAGGAAATCCAGGGCTTTTCGATGATCGACGTAACTGGTTGGCAAGTGGTGCAAACGGGCTTCACCTGGATGTTCAGCAAATCGATTGTTGACGAATGCAATCACTTCTTCATCAATCTCATCGATTGAATATTCTGGGGCTTGAGGAGGTTCGTGCTCACCTTTCCATGGTTGCCGATTATCGGCATCATGACTGAACTTTCCACCGACTGGGGAGTCTCCTTCCATCAACCAACCTTTCTCTTTGCGAACCCTTCGATAGAACCTGTCCATGCGGAACGGTGGTTCGTTTCCAACCGTTTCAGTAAACCAATTTTGAGGCGTTAACCATCCCGGATGCGGATGTTCGATGATTGATTCATCTTCAATCAACTCGGACAATGTCAGTCGTAACTCGCGTTCAGCTGCACGGAACATGTTGATTGAACCAAACTCTTGAGCCAATGCTCGAAGAGGTTCGTCGTATTGTTCATTGGTTGAGGCATACACAACTGGGATTCCCTTACGAACAGTTTCAATTGCAAAGTGACGCATATTGGAAAGGATATAGCAGAGTTTCTGCTTGTGATAGGGTCGTCTCTTGGCTTGTTTTTCGCTTTCAACGAGAATGATTCCAATCGAATCATGACTGGGCAACAAATCGAGATTCAACTGATCGTAGGGTAAGTACCACCACGTGGTTGCATTCGGATAACGGGCGGATTTCATTTGGGACGAAAATGCCCCTCCGCCAGATTCTATCTTTACCCAGCCCATGACTATTTGCCGTGAAGTGAGGATATAACCCCCTGTTTCAATGAAGCAATATAGACAGATTGATACTACGATGCGTGTTCAAACAAGCATGGATGTGATGCTCATTGTGTTCTGCATGGCAGCAACACTTCTTGCGGCAGCACTTACAGTCCCCGCAGGATTTGGGCTTGCAACAATGATCACGCCAGTCATGCTTCTATGGCTTGATCCACATCTTGCCATTGCAGCAGTTGCGGTTGTTCATGCAGCCCATAACGGTTGGAAACTTGTTCTCCTCAAAGGCGATGTTGACTTCTTGGCGGTCAAACGCTATGGTTGGGCAATGGTCCTTGGTGCTTTAATCGGTGCTTCACTCAGCACGAGCATCGATCCACAACCACTCCTCATCGTTGTTGGATTTGCTTTGATTCTTCTCCCAATCCTTTCAGTTTCAGAACGCTGGACCAATTATCGCCTTCCTGAGGCCGAAGATCGGTGGGGCGGATTTGGCTCAGGATTTATGGGCGGATTGACCGGTCATCAAGGCGCATTGCGAGCCATGTTTCTTCAGCGACGCTTGCCGGACAAATCCGCCTATGCGGCAACGGCCGCTCTACTCGCATTGACTGTCGACCTTTCTCGCCTACCTGTCTATCTGTATTCGGACGGGGAAGCACTCGCTGAATATCTTCCACTCGTTGCTGGTTCAGTTGTTTCTGCGATCATCGGTGTTCATCTTGGAAAGCGATGGCTCAAGAAATGGAAGAAATCACACATCAGTACAATGATTACGATTGGAATTATTCTCTCGGGAATCATGTACGTCATCGAAGGTTTCACGATGTAACTGCATCGCTCAAATCAAGAATGACTGGTGCATGATCGGAGATATCGATACCACCTTGACGATCAATTCGAATGGATTCCACATATGGCATGAGTGCTTCATTTCCAAGCATGTAGTCGATTCGCCAACCTCGATCTAATGCACGGGCTTGACCACGATTGGACCACCATGAGTAAAGTTTCACACCTTCACCAACATGCTCGCGAAACAAATCGTGCCATCCATCTCCAAGAAGTTGGGAGAACCATTCACGCTCCTGTGGAAGAAAAC
>JAAXIR010000103.1 GCA_012270265.1 Candidatus Poseidoniales archaeon | reverse complement strand
GGCAGGTACCATTCGAATTGTGCCAGTTGTGAACATGCCAGGTTACCGATCAAAGTCGAGATATTTCCCAGATGGAAGAGATTTGAATCGAAACTTCCCTGGCAACTCAAAGGGCTCGTCGACTCGAAGAGTTGCTTCGCAAGTTTGGAAATATCTCGTCGAAGACTCGGATGCAATCATTGACTTACATAGCGCAGGAAAAGGGCGTTCAAACATGCCCCAGCTCCGAGTTGATCTTGCACATGCTGGTTCAAACATTCTTGCAAAAGCCTTTGGAATCGAAATTCTTCTCGATTCAAAACCGCCAAAAGGATCTCTACGTTTCAACGCAAATGAGGAAGACATCCCTTCTATCACGTACGAAGGAGGTGGAGCAAATTGGCTCGATCAGGCATCGGTCAAAGTCGCAGTACACGGTGTCATGAACGTCCTTCGAAAACTCAAGATGGTCCCAGGGAAGCCACACAGGCCACGATTCAGAATGCTTGCAAGTGGATCGACATGGTTGAGAGCCGGTGAAGGCGGCCTGCTTGATTTGTTCGTCGATAGCGGTTCAATCATGAAAGAAGGTGACGTCGTTGCACGTATATCCGATCCAGCCACACCTGGCTTGTCTGTCGATATCCTAGCTCCTGAGGATGGACTCATGATTTGTATTGCAACGAACCCGTTCGTAGCAGCAGGAATGCCCGTAGGTCATTTCTTGCCAATTTCAAAACACATGTCTCTGCTCGAAGAGCAAGTCGATGGGTTTGGCCGATTTATTACACAGGGATCGCTTGATGAGCCTGTTTGGCGAGAAGAAGAGGAAATTGAAGTCGAAGTTCGTGGAGAGTGGGATGGCGGTAGTGTTGACAGTGGATGGATTGAAGCCACCCTCGAAGAGGCAAACCGAGACGATAACGAAGAGGAAGCGGAAGCTTGAGTTACTTGGCTGCAAGAACCACCTTAGAATCGATGCCCCAATGAATAATTAGCACCGAGGTGAAGACCACGTATGGCCACTTCAGTTCGCACTTGGGAAGACCTGCCTGCAGGCGATTGGCTGGAAACGGACGAGAGTGGAACACATTGGTACCTTGACCATGAGGGCAATCATTGGTACTCTGACGAGAATGGGTATCATCTTTACAAAAAGGATGGGAACGACGAGGCTGAAACATTGCAAGAGAACGAATCTGAAGACATGTTGATGGAAACAGATTCGCTTCCAGAGTCTGGCCATTCATCGATAATCAAAATCATTGCAGGAGTTTCTGTCCTATTGATCGTAACATCGGTTGTTGCATATCTCATCTACGATGACGTTACTGAGCCATCGTTCTATGATGAAGTCTATTGGACAGATTCAGGTCGGGCGTTTGTCTTTGGAAGCGACCAAATCCAAATCGCATATCCCTCAAACAATGATAACTGTGCAGAGTGGACAAGCGAGTCTCAAACCTTCACAGAGGTGAATGGCGTGTGTGTGGCTGAGATGCTCGTTTCAGATTACAGCATCCAGTTTAACGGCGATGATACATACGAAACGTGTTTTGTGGACCAGGATGAAGTCGAATCTTGCTACAAGATTCACGTGTTTTCTGTTGGAATCGTCATGAGAAATCTCTATGTTGCCGAAGGGCAGGAGGACGTTTGCCGAATTCTTCTGAACAGCATTGGGCCTTCAAGCGTGAATTCTCAATCGATGCATCTCTATTCCAAGGTAATCATCAATGACCGAATCCGTTATGAAATCGAAGATTCATGGACAACACAATTCTTACTTGAAAGTCGAGGCCTGTACAATGAATCTAAGTTAACAGACTGTTTTTTCGAACAATTTGAGTACACTGGTCCCCGAGTCGTGTTTGATGTCGTCGACGACCCAGCAGAGTTAACTGAAGCAGTCAATGACTCACTCACATGGGTCACAATTTCACAAGCAGAATACACCGTTCCCTACGAGGACATTGAAGTCTACGTGTACGCTGAAACTGGAGCATTTGAATGCCAACAGATTCAGATGATGGCTAG
>JAAXIR010000078.1:742-2027 GCA_012270265.1 Candidatus Poseidoniales archaeon | reverse complement strand
TACGCCGGTTCAGAGCCCAGTGTTTCGTAAGCAGGCATTGATTTTCGACCAAGCGCATCGAACACCTTGATGCCTGAATCGTCCACGGGATTGTGACTTGCTGTAATCATACAACCAAGTCGAGACTTGGTTTCAAGAACACCATAATGCAGCATCGGTGTCGAAACACAACCGATGTGAACGACTTCACAATTCGATGCATGGAATCCGAGTGTCAACCATGCTGCAAGCGTTGCGTTGTGTGGACGATCGTCCCATCCGATGACAACTTGACTGCCTTCACCTTCTTCTGGTAAACAACGTCCAAGGGCTTCACCAAGCAATTTCATGAGTTGTGGTGTGAGCAAACGTTGGTCAACGATATGTTCCAACGCACCCTCATCGTCGCACGCATCAAGGGAAACACGGCCACGAATTCCATCGGTTCCGAACAGATTGGACATGAACTTCCCTCAACGTAGCACGCTGTTCTCTGCATGATATCCGCTCACGGTCGTATTGGGATGGACCATGCATGATTTTCCAAGAACGGTTCCTGGATTGGTGACAGCATTGCAACCGAGTTGCGCACCATCACCGAGAACGGCTCCGAACTTACGCAATCCTGTTTCTCTTCGAACGTCGTCAAGCCAAATACCGATGTGTTGACCATCGTTGCGAAGATTCGACAACTTGACCCCTGCTCCGAGATTGACATTTGAACCAAGGATGGAGTCGCCGACGTAGTTGAAGTGTGGCGCCTTAGCACCAAGAAGGAACAACGAATGCTTCGATTCACTTGCATGACCAAGAAGGCTACCTCCCATCATCCACGTGTATTCTCGAACGTAAGCATGCGATCGAATGGTTGCATTGGCTTCAATGAGGCATGGTCCAATCAAGTGAACATGAGGTTCGACGATGGCTCCATCTTCGACGTGGACCGGCCCTTTTCGCTCATCGATGGTAACATACTCAACGCCCTGTGGATGCTTTGAACCAACGTCTGAAAGTTTTGCATCGAGGTGATGTTTCAATCCAGAAGGGTTGTTTGGATCGAGCAGCGACCAAGCAGGTTCGTCCGAATCCATCATGTTGCGAGCAACATCGGATGAAAAAAGAGCCTCAGCTTTGACACCAGAAGGCCAGTCCATGCCAACTCGACGGACCTCGCCACATTGAATGTTTGGTCATCCCATGGCGTGATAGATACGCTTGCCAGTGGTTGCATCAAGTTTGAATCCGATTCGATTCTTCATGTGTCGCGGGATAAAATAGCCAATCTTTCGAGCTGTAAGTCCATGAT
>JAAXIR010000078.1:0-732 GCA_012270265.1 Candidatus Poseidoniales archaeon | reverse complement strand
TCGCCACATTGAATGTTTGGTCATCCCATGGCGTGATAGATACGCTTGCCAGTCGTTGCATCAAGTTTGCACCCGATGCTGTTTTCATGTGACGCGGGATGAAGTATCCGATCTTCCGTGCGGTAAGACCATGATTTCTCATCTTGCGCTCGTTTGACAAATATGCAACAATATCCGCTGCTGAGCAACCTGGTCGATCCTCGATGTAGGTTGTAATTTCTGCCTTGAGGCGCTCCAATCGTGCCTCTTTTTGCGTGCCTTTTCCTTTCATTGCGGCCATGTAGTATAGTTGTCTTTGGAAGTATATGAGACATCGATGGGACCCCCTTGGGCGTCCCATGAATTTGCCTGCAAAGGTTCTTCAAACGACGGCGGGCCGAAGTAGCATGGGCGAAGTAAAAGCGGTCACTGATTCGGAGTTTGAAGGCGCAATCAACGAGAGCGAATGGGTTCTGGTTGATTTCTGGGCAGAATGGTGTGGACCGTGTAAGGCTATTGCTCCTATTTTGAACGATCTTGCGTCCGAACGTGACATTCTTGTCGCTAAGGTCGATACCGATGCCAACACCATGCACGCTGCTCGTCTCGGCGTCCGTGGAATTCCTGCTCTCTTCTTGTTCCGAAACGGAACCATGGTCGACAACAAGAGCGGCATGATGTCCAAGGCTGCTCTAACCACATGGGTCGACAACCACATGACAGCTGACGACTTCTGAATCACTTGATTCGTTG
>JAAXIR010000022.1:1113-2057 GCA_012270265.1 Candidatus Poseidoniales archaeon | reverse complement strand
GTGCTTCCATGTTCCAGTGTTGAGGAATCCATGCAAGGTTGCATCCGTATCTTGGACAGCGAGGAAGAGATTTGAGCGGAGAGGGAGCCAACCCTGTTGCTTCCAACCACGAACGGCCCATCCACCGAACAATGCAGGAATGTCTCGGGGCAAGGACCGAATCAATTCAGTTGATTCTCTGCGAGAGATGGGTGTTCCACGAATGTATCGACCAGGAACAACAGCACCTGCGATGCAAACAAATCCTTCCAAATCTCGAAGGTGTTGTTCACGCTCTTCCTCTGAATACAATCGCCACTGATCGATGGTCATGTACGTGTAGTCAATCGAGTTCTGTTCGAGAACGCCACAAACGTAGAGAATGTGAAAACCTACGTACGGTGGTACTCCAAAAGCAGCAGGTTCGTCTTCGTACCCATCGAGAACGAGCCAAGAAGGAGAATCGTTCTCTACCATGATGGTCGTCTTGACTTCCGCTTGATAGCCTTATGTCCCCAAATTCCGTGGACTTGGCTGATTTGTGCGAAGGATCTCATCGGCGTTGCTTCTTTCGCTTCTCTTCAGCGATGGCCTTGAGTTCTCGAGCGGATTTTCCGCCTTGACCCTTCTTCTTGCCACCTGCTTGCGAGATGTCGACCTTCAATCGTCGACCGTTGAGTTCCTGTCCGTTAAGGGCCTTGACGACGTCATCGCCCTTGTCTTTCTCATCGATGAAGACAAACGCGAATCCCTTCGGCTTGCCGCCTTTGTCGGTTGCAATGGCGATTTCTGTGATGGTAGCCTTGTCGCCAAAGAATGCTGTGATGGCTTTTTCATCTGCATCGAACGGGAGGTTTCCGACGTAGAGGTTGAGTCAGTGGGCCGGGCCTTGCTACCGCGTCGACTGGGTGGCTGCATCACGAGCACCGATTCGAGGTCCATGGAGGGGGTGGCCAGCAAGATGT
>JAAXIR010000022.1:0-1103 GCA_012270265.1 Candidatus Poseidoniales archaeon | reverse complement strand
GGGCGCGGGCGTCGGCGAAGGCGTAGGCGAAGAACGACGGCAGCAGCAGCGCCGGGCACAATGCTGTGCTGGCTTTCTCATCTGCATCGAATGTAAGGTTGCCGACGTATAGCTTGAGCCCTTTTGCCGGACCTTTCGAACGCTTCTCCTTGTTGTCTGCATCACGAACACCGATTCGACGTCCATGGAGGCGGTGTCCATCAAGCTCTTTGATGGCAGCATCCGCATGCGCTTTCTCCTCATAAGTGACAAATCCGAATCCTCGGGAGGCTCCAGAATCATCGGTCATGACAATGCAATCGGTCATATCGCCATGCTTTCCAAAGAGTTCTCGGAGCTTTTCAGTGTCAACCTCACGAGGTAGGCCACCGACAAAGAGGCGACAGCCAGGAGGAGCTTTCCGTCCACGTCCTCCTCCACCTCCTTGGCCTTCGAATCGGAAGTAGGTGCGTTCGCGTCCATCTTCTCGAACGTCTGCAGCAATGTAGGTAGCCCGACCAGACGATCCCTTTGCAAAGAGCTGTTCTGCCTCTTTGCCCCAGCGCTTTCCGGAAAGGTTCAGGGTTGAAGCCCCTTGGTCAAGTTCAGCCCAACCAGCACCGAAGTTGTCTGCAAGAGCACGATAGCCCTCATACTCACAACTTGGGCAGGCGACGTTCCAGTCTCCATTGACATGCGCTTCAAGCGTGTCGCCGCACGATGGGCAAATGGCGTGGAGTACGCCGCAATCGTTGCGCTCACGGAAATCAAGTCGAACCACAGGTTCAACTTCGGTTACAACCGCTCGTGCAACATCTCGTCGTCGGACAGCATCAGCAACGGTGTGAAGGAATCGATAGACAATTCGTGACACGTTAAAGTGGCCTTGAAGTTGATGAGGCCGCACATCGCCCTGCTTTCCTTCAACAACAAGGATTCGTGCTTCTCCCCCTTTTTCTTGCAGTTTTTCGAATTGGCAAAGCACCGTATCTCCGATTTCGATGTTGACGATGGATTTTGATGCATCCACGATGATCTGACCATCATCGATTCGCAGGTATCCTGTCGTTGTTGCAACGATTCGGCGGTCAACTGTGGTCGTTCCTTCGCCGGCGTGATGTTCG
>JAAXIR010000142.1 GCA_012270265.1 Candidatus Poseidoniales archaeon | reverse complement strand
CTGCATTGTACGGATTAGGAGGCAACAGCGACTCGTTTGGTCCAGGTGATACGCCACAACTGATTCAACCGGGAATTGAACTGTTCGTAACCGTCACTGTTCACGACGTGCAAGGTAACGTCTACACTGATGATTTGCTTTCTGCGAGTGTCGTGCCAATCAACAACTTCGAGGATACAACGCCGCCGCCTCGATTGGAAAATGTGAGCCTCACGGATCGGCCAATGGATGACGGATCTGCATTGCTGCTTGATTTTGAACTGTCTTCGGCTGGTGATGTAAGTCAGTACGATGTGTATGCTGCTTCCTGGTCGTTTACGAGTGTCGGTGTTGGAGCAGATGGACCAAACGTCCCAATTGCTACACTGGATCGCAACCCTGACCTACCGTTCAAAATCTCAATCCTTGCAGTCGACCTACCCGTTCTTCCCGGCCAGGAAACGTGGGCAGCCGTCGTCCCAGTTGATTCCTCTGGCAATGCCATCAAGACAGATTTGACCGTTGTTCGTTCGCAATCGGTTGATGACAATGTCACCGATCCTGGCAACTACCTTCCAAGCATCGAAGGTATCATGCTCGCATGGGTTGAAGAGCGAGATATTCTCGTAACGTGGAACCATTCGAACGATTTGAGCGTTGAAGGATACCAGATTCACATCAGTTCCACAGATTTCATGGATATATCAGACGCAATATTCCTCGATGAAACCATTGCGAACTCGTTTGTTATCTCCTCACAAGTGTTCCCAGACCTCGTGAACACATCCGATTGGTTCGTTTCAGTCACAACCTTTGACAGTGACGAGGTTCGGAAAACCGTGGATGCTAAGAGAATCAACTCTGTAGATGCATCCGGCCAAGTTACCGATGACACAAGCGCTGGAAACGATCTCGAATCGCTGTTAACCACTCCGAACCTCCTCGCCGCTGGTCTTGTTGTTGTCTCATTGTTCCTGCTTCTTGCCATCGTTCGTGGACGTGGCAGGCGAAGTCAGAAAGAGAAGGAATGGGAACTGCAGACAGCAACCTGGGGTATCAGCGACGACCCGTGGAACTCCCCTCCACAATCGAACGTTCCTCCGCCCCCTCCTGCACCTGCAGCACCGGTTCAGGCTGACTCGCTGTTCAGAGCAGCAGAGCGTATTGATTCGCAGAACATTGGTCGAGAGCAGTACAATGCTCCAAGGCCAGTTATGAATCCTGTACGACCACCAATTGACAACGATCTGTTGAATGATCTCGACATTGGAACGCCTCAACAACCATCAAAGTCGGGTATAGACACGTCCTTCCTTGATGACTTGTTGTGATACCGTGATGCTCAAGGCATAGTGCGCCAAGGACTGGCCATGAGCGAGGTGAACCCGAGTCCTCGCTCTTCTGTATTCACAACCATGAGATTCTCTCATGAGCGTGGACTGTTCTTGTTCGGCCATCACCTTGCACGTATGCTTGGGCATGCAGCAAAATTGAGAATTGATGAGAGCAATATCAACCGAGAATCGTTGTTTGATCTTCTTCTGAAGAATCCCCCTCAGATATCTGAAGGCCTCGTGCTCATCGAATTTAAAAAAAACTCTGAACTCAGTGTAGCGTATCGGCCGTTCACAATTCAGAACGAAGCCATCGATGCCATAACGGTTCCAAGTCCAATTTGGCCCCCACGTGTTGCAGGAACAAAGCACGGTGCATGGGGAGCGTACATCGAAGCTCGGAATTATGCTGAACAAAAAGGAGCTGATTTAGCGCTCATGGTCCATGAGTACTCCATCGTTGATGGGGATCGATGTACACCTCTTATTTTGGATGAAGATGGAGTCGTTTGGGCGAGTCATGCAAACAGTTCGGTCTCATCGATTACACTCAATGCAATTCACGAGTCAATTCTTGAAGCAGGATTCCATATTCAACAAGGTAACTTGAACGAACGACTCGTTGCACGATGCGTTGAAGCAGTTGCTGTTGGTAGCGGTGTTGGTGTATTGAAGATTGATTCCATTGACAACGAAGCAATTGGTGATGGAAGTACTCGTTTGTTCAATCTGTGTGTCAACATGCTTGACGAGAACTACGACAATCCTGATAATTGGGAGGAGGTTTGGGGCCATGTTGCTTGAATCAATCCGTCATCACTTGATTGAACGAGGCCTCCTCGGCGAGAAGGCAAGTCAATATGGTGGACCAGACGAAGTTATGTTGGTTTCAGCGGGCCCAACAAGCCACTTATCGCAATTTTCATTGTTGTGCGGACCAGCGAGTCGGCGCGTTCTCATCCGACAACCCCCCAGGGATGTTGTCGAGGCTGCGAAGGAACACTCTCCTCTTTCTGGAGAAACCAAATTGGTCGGTTCTGCTCCGTTCCTGTTTGAGCGAGAGGCTTGGGACGGAACACAGTGGAAGTTGGATGCTTCAACAACAACTGCATCCCTAGCGGATGGTTTGAGACAGTTGTGTTCGAAAAGCGATGCTGACTTTCGAGGAACTATTCCCGAATCGATACCCTTCATTGGTCCATTTTGGACTGGAGCCCTCTCCTACGATTTATTGCAACTCACCCAACCAATCCGACTACAACATCTTCCACAGGAAGGTGAGTTGTTGTGTGTGTTGTGGGAAATCCATCACTGCATTGTTCATGAGAAGAGCACAGATTCTCTCGTTGTTCTTTCAACAGATCCTGGCTGGGAAGCAGATGTTCGGGCTGCCCTTGAAAAAGACCTACCGGAGTATACCTCTCCGACTGTTCGTCTTGGTCAAAAGCCCACTTCGACGTGCACGGATGAAGAGCATGAGGATATTGTACGCAGAGTCCATTCTGCAATCGTCGATGGACAGTTGTACCAACTGAACTTTGGCCGTACCTGGGAAGGTGAAATACAATCCGAACCTTGGACAGTTTTCTCACACTCCATTGCTTCGAATCCTGCACCATATTCTGGTTTTGTGCATATGAAAGACGAAGGTTTCTCGCTCGTATCTGCATCACCTGAATCACTCCTTACTACGAAAGATGGAATCATTACGACTGCACCAATCAAAGGGACAGCCCCTCGAGGAGCATCGGATGCTGAAGAATCGCTCCTGCGTGAAGACATGATTTCGGATCGCAAGGAGCGCGCCGAACATCGAATGTTGGTTGATTTAATGCGGAACGATGTTGGTCGGATTTCTAGACCAAACCAGGTCTGGGTGGACCGATTTGATGTCGAGGCATATGCTGAAGTTCAACATCTCGTTTCTCGAATTAAGGGCGAGTTGGATGACCACGTGGATGTCTTCGATTGCATCGAGAATGTATTTCCCGGAGGCTCGATTACAGGTTGCCCGAGAACCGTTGTATGTGCTGCAATCGATGAATTAGAACAACGACCACGATCGTTCTGGACCGGGTCGATGGGATGGTTCGATCCAACAACTGGTTGCTCATCTTGGAACATTCTGATCCGAACAGCTGAACTTCGCAAGGAAGGAGAGGGATGGTATTCACGCGTTACAGCAGGAGGAGGGATTACCATTGAATCAAATCCAAAGTCTGAGGTTGCTGAAGCGAAATGGAAAGCAAACGCACTGCTACGATCGTGTGGCTGGTTGGATGAGGCTGCCCAGTCAAATCCAGTCAAGAGCTTGGCTATTCATCCACTTCCACTCGAGAGCAATCAAAGCAACAACACAACCCAAGCGGCCATTCACACTCATACATTTGAGAAACATGCAGTTCTTCTCATCGACAATCTCGATTCATTCACCTACAACATTGCACACAGCATTTGTGGACTTGGACATCATGTGAACATCGTTTCTGGACGGGGTACGTTAGAATCATCTGCTCAACAACTCATAGACGAATTGCAACCATCGCACATCATTCTCGGGCCAGGACCCGGTTGGCCACAAGACAGTGAACTCACCATGGATTTTGCATCGTTATCGCTTCGAGGACAAACCCCGCCACTGCTTGGCATCTGCTTAGGGCATCAAGCGATTGGGTTAGCATCTGGATTGGAATTGGTTCCAAGTCCAATAGGGCCTGTTCATGGTACGCCTGTCAAGTGTATTCACAATCAGAGTGGATTGTTTGATACAATGAACGATGTTTCAATGACGAGATACAACTCATTGACATTGCTTACGGCGGATCTTCTTGGGCACCCAACCATCGTTGTTGATGCAACTGATGATACAAAATCGCTTGTGCTAGGATTGCACTCGAATCAAGCACCTGTGTTTGGTGTCCAATTCCATCCTGAATCGGTCGGAAGTCCATCTGGTGTCAAAATCATCTCGAATTTCCTGAGTATTGAGCGCATGGTTGAAATGACGGCACACATTGGCAAGGAATGAGGGAAGAAGATGCCTATCTGTCGACTCTGCTCAGGAACATATCCTCGTGAATTTTTCATCCATGGAAATGGCCCCAACACTCAGGTTTGTTCTCGCTGTGGCGTTGAGCACGGTTACGTCAGCAAGGATGAGGCTGCGAACCTCTACGATGACACATTGAAGTCTGCTCGACTGAGCACCGTTACTCGTCGATATCGCCCCTTCCTTTACCTCACTGTGTTGTGGGGGCTCTACATCACCACCGTTCGCAGTATCGACCCTTGGGGATGGTACATGTTGATCATGTTGGCTTTGCTCACACTCGCTTCTGTTGTTCTCTTTTTCACGAGTGCAGCAAAGTATTCGAGCACACTTGCTCGACTAACGCCCGACTATGAACGTCCAAAAGGGCACTGAGTACTTACTTTGAGTGGATTCTCAAAACATCTCCATCGGAGAGCTCGTGGTCAGCTCCAACGATTCGACGAGTACGTCCGTCAACACCTTTTATGAAACCATCACCAAGATCAGAATGTACCTTGTAAGCGACTTGTTTCGCTTGTATTCCATCGTGAACAACAAGGGCATCTGGAAGCACGTTACCATCCCCATCTGTCCACTGACTTTCATCTTGAACCGGATACACGACAATACGTTGAAGTTCATCGAAGAGAACCTGATCAAGCAACTTGATGAGTCCAGTTCCTTGTAATTTCTCGACTCGCTCGGCCAGCACTGTGAGCCCTTTCTGTTGAGCTTCACTCATCGGCTGATCTTCGTTCAACTTGAATGTCGTATCACCTGCAACATATGTGATGAAGCCCGCTTTCCCTGCCTGTCGTAATGCAAGTTCTGTTTCAGCAGAACATGGCGTGAATGTGGGAAGGACGCTCTGCAAGTGTTCGAGAACACCTTCAGGTGCGAGATCGGCTTTGTTTCCTGCAATGAAAATTGGAAAGAGATGCTTGCGGATGGAAGAGGCAAGAAGCATGAGAACTTCATCCGACCAGTCCCATGGAGAGGTCATGTCTTGATGTTGTTGTGCAAAAGCGTCAAACGAACGTTGGCATATCTGATCGGTTGCACCCAATCCGGAAAGACGCTCTTGCAAAAACTGAGTGAATCCTTTGACACCTTCTGCTTGAATTCGACGCGCCCCTCTCGACCAGCCGTCTTTGACCAAGCCAAGAATCCAAGCATCGAGTTCACCAGTGAGGAATTCTACTTCGGCCAGTGCTTGTTCAATAGCCTGTTCTTTTGTTGCTTTGATTCCTGTCGGATTCCCTTCAATATCTGTGGTTCCTGCAGCATCAATGACTTGTATCAAAGCATCACATTCAGCCAAATCGGAAAGAAATGCATTGCCACGTCCACGCCCTTGACTCGCTCCAGGAACAAGTCCTGCTACATCGACCAACATGCATGGAACATAGCGCTGATGCCCCTCACAGGAGCCTGTTCGAGGTGAACAGATGCTCCCTCCTCGATCATCACTTAGTTGGGTCCGCCCGTCTTCCTCGAGACGTTTTCGCAATGTTCCACATGGACATGGTTGCCGACTTGGTATGAACGAGAATCCTACATTTGGTTCAATGGTGCAGAATGGGTAGTTCGCAATGTCGACAGGTATCAATGTTGACGCAGCAAAAAACGTCGATTTGCCGACATTTGGTTTTCCAACCAATCCGATACGCACGGTTCGACCGCCTCGCTTCACTCTTCTTCGGTAAGGCCGGAGCGGACACGGGCAATAGCGATGTCAAGTTCAGGAAGGTTCACTCGGCCATCGCCATCGAGATCAATGAATTCCATCAACTTGGCAATGTCCCAAGGTGGGAGATCTGCAATGTCAGCACTGCGTAGCGCTTGTTGGAGTTCGTATCCATCGATGAGACCAGAATCATCAAGATCAATGGATCGGAAGAATTCGAAGATGCTCATGTCCTTCTTGGCTAGATAATCGGACAACATTTCCAATTCGTTCTTCTCAACCGGGAACTCATCGATTTCATCGTTGTGAAGTGTCGATGATACATCGATGATGGTCATGCCACCTTCATCTTCAACATCTGCACCAACCACGAGAATGGTGTCAACACCAACGCCTCGCTGTAGGAGCTTGCGAATGGAGGTTTCACCACGCTGAACGGAATAGCGGGAAATGTCGGAAACTGTGGAAACGGATGTGTCGACCTTGATGCCACCAACCGATGTTCGAATGAGGTTGAGGAAGAGAAGAATAACACCAATGGAGCCAAAGTAGAACAATACTGCTGCAGTGAGACTAAATCCACCATCGGTCATGACAACATCTTCGCTTCCCGAGTCGAGCAGTGCTTTCTCAGTGAAGTCGCCCATGAGTTTGGCAACGGTAGAAGTGACGCCACCAAAGGCGATCAACATCGTTGAGAGAGACGCTGAGGACGGAGATGCAAGTTGTCGATTTCCTGCAAGTGGGTAGGATTCAGCTACGCATGCAACCGCCATGAGCCCTCCAACAGTCCACATGAAGCCGATGTCGACAGTGGCTGCCATATCGTTCAAAGCGCCGAGGCCGATAAAGACGTCAAGGGAAGTGAAGTATCCACCAAGAGCGAATAGAGGGAAGAAGACCATGGCCAAGGTTGCTGCAAGTGCACCTGGTCGAGCAACGACTCCTGTAGCATTGCTCAACGAGGTCATGATGATGTTCACGGAACCTGCCATAATCGGAAGAAGAGCAAGGGTCATGGTGATGGCACCAAGGTTCTCGAGCAACGTACCTGCATCTGCTGATGTGAGCAGGAACGGTGGTAGTGTGAGGAAGAGGAGCAATAGGCTGGCCTTGGTCATCGAGTCGGACCAAATCGGTCGGCTTGCTGCACGAGGTACGACGTGGTATGCTACAGAGAACATCAGTGCGATAAGTGTCCAAGACTGTGACATTCGCTCGCCAAGCCAAACGGTTTGCGTTGAACCAACCAACTCGCCAAAGAATCGGAATTGAGATCCGAAGATGAACGATGCTAGAGCCATGAACAAGAACCAGTTGCTAGCTGAGACAATCTCTCCCTTGCGCTGTGCAACGGTCAAGAGAACGTTGATCATCACAGCGATGATGATGAAGGAGCGGAGAGCATGCATGAAGAGATCCTGAATGAGAGCCTCATTTGCCTCTGTTAAGTCGATGAGAAGACCGAGGATGGTTGGCAAGAGCATCGAGGAGATGGTTAGGACTGAGAACAGAATTGCGGTGAGGCTTGCATTTGCCTCGCTTGCAAGACGTCCTGCACCAGCTCGTGCTGCAGCAACAAGTCCGCCGCCGATGAGAATGGACATGAGACCCGTCACGAGAGTGACATCGATGAAGGTGTTCAATGCGCTACCGTCGTCGTATGACCAACCGATACTTGCTAGGGAGTCAAGCGCAGTTCCGTCGTAATCATGCCACAAGCCAAGGAAGGTCCCAATGGCAGCAAACGTAAGCCAAATCATTCCAAAGTTCATCCATGTCTTGGACCCACTGCCCTTATCGTCATTGAACAAGTCAACGATACCAGCTGGTGCCTTGTTGAGGAGGAAGAGACCGAATTGGCGCATCGGAGCAGACATATTGCCGATTCCACGTTGAACATAGAAGGTAGCAAAACCAACGACAGTGAAGAAGAAAATCAGTGCGGAGAATACTGCGATCATGCATATCACCTCAATCTGCTAGGACCTCGCCTGCAAGTGTGGACACAATCGCCCCAAGACCGATGATGAATCCAAGCAAGTAGTACCAGATTCCTGAGCCTCCAAGATTCGACATCAATGGGACAATATCACCAACAACTGGGATGTTGTCCCAACCAAAGACTGTACTAAAGAGTCCAAACATTCCAACTGTTACCACAGAAAGGAGAACAAGAATGACGCGGCTTGATGATGGTTCTGCAGTTCCAATGACTGCATCGGGGATTTCTGTACTGTTCGACATGAGGTGCCCTCAGGTGCCCTAGATGGACATGCCTGCGACTCGAAGCGCGGTGATAAACATTCACCAAGAGCATCATTGGAGCACTCAATAAATCGCTCTACTCAAGGAGAACGAAGAATGTCTCTGAGTGAGCCCCGTCGTGGCATTGATGTGCCCAAAGGGACCGGTATAGAACGGTCGTTGGTTAACTCTTGATTCCAACGTTTTTTGCACTCGCAATCCAATCCATCGAACTCGTTCAGTGATCCTGATACGGCGTAACGTTCGATAGCAGCAACGACTTCTCCATCGCATTCACCACAGTTGTGGGAACCTCGAATCTTTCCGCCCGCGGTTGGGTGTATGATCAACCGTGAAATTTGGTCATCATCTCCGTTCATGCCTCCGTTTGGATGAACGATGCGGTGGCTCTGTTGAATCAGTTCAACCAAGGACCAAAGCCATGGTGGACGATATTCTCTATGCCGATGAAGGCGGTCGATGACAGTGCCACGTTGAATGTTCATTGGATTAATGGAGATCTCATCGCTTTGTTCAGCAACCGCTTCAATCCACTTAACACAATGATCGAGCGCATCAGCCTCACTCATGAACGGAGGCTTGAACATGAGATATGTCTTCACTCGAAGATTGAATTTCTGAAGACGTTCAACCGCTCTATCCCATGATGCTGCAGAGAATCCTTTGTTCACATGGAATCGTAGGACTTCATCATCGTATGCTTCAAGGCCAATTGCAACCGTAAAGTTTGGATTAATCGAAGTTGCCCACGCCAACTTTTCTTCTGTGAGTTGTTCAGTTCTGCTTTCAACAATAAGTTCCTTACCAAGTTCGAAACAGTCGCGTAAAACGGTTTCTTGGAAATCAACTGGAATTTCTCTATCTTCAAGCAAAGAGCCCGACGTGTATACTTTTACCATGGCTTGGCCTTCGAAATTGTTGAACTTCTCTTTCGCATGCTGCCATTGAGCGTGAAGGTCTTCGCTGTTGACATCGTCTCGGGTATCGTTGAAATATCCACAAAAGGTGCATCCTGATGACCACCACCAATGGCACCCTTTTGTTCGAAGGATAACCGTTACTGCTGAGCAAGGTTGTCCATCAGTGGTCATTTCAGGTGTGGAATAAACTGTTGCCGGATAGGAATCATCCCAAGATTGTTGGCGCTCCTTTGCCCAAGGCGTGTTCGCAGGTGCCTTCACAAGATCGTGAATCTTGAGTCCCTTTGCATCATCGCCCAGCATAGTAAGACCCTTGCCAGATGACATGAACATCCCTCAGCCTATTCCTCTTCAAGGATTCGTTTGAAAATGATATCCGAACCTGCCTTGATGAATTGTCCTTTTGGATGATTTGGATCCTGATCTTCGGCTGAAACAACTTGTGGCTCGTAGAGGCTCGCAGGAACTCGAACGTCGACCCGACTTCCCAAGCGAATCATTCCGTAACGCTCTCCACGTCGCAATGTATCGCCAATTCCTTTCCAAGGAACGATGGTTCGAGCGAGTGCTCCTGAGATTTGCATCACTTCGATTCGTTCACCATCTTCAGCCTCGAAGATCGTGCGAACACGTTCATTGAACTCGCTTTCCTTACGGTAGGCAGGAGCAAACGGACCACGTCGTTTCCCTTTCCCAGTTCGATGTTCCATCGCAATAATTTCTGCAGCTCGTGGAGCACGATTAACGTGAACATCGAGTGGTGACATAAAGATGGCAATTCGCCAAACATCTGAGTCTTGATGCGCCCCCTCCACAGGAACAAAGCGTTGCTCTGTCTCAAAAGAAAGTGGTTTTTCGCAAGGTTTTGGATACCAATCTCCAGTGTGTTCATCATGCTCGATGTTGCCTTTTTCGCGTTCTTGCCGAGATGGTCGGCGTCCATTCGCTCGCTCACGACGAACAAACATCAAGTGTCCATCAACCGGTGAAACGAGAATTCCTCCATCTTCAGGGATGGGCCGATCTGGATCTCT
>JAAXIR010000187.1 GCA_012270265.1 Candidatus Poseidoniales archaeon | reverse complement strand
TGCATTGGATGATGTACAAACAATACCACCATGGCGGCCAACGAAATCTTTGAGCTCGGCGCTGCTGTTCATGTAGGTCACAGGAACCAGATACGACTCTCCTTCTTTTGCAATCGAGGCAGGGTCTTCTTTTTCGATTGGATCTTTGAGACTGGTTGACGCAAGCATCTCGGACCATGCCACCTCCACATCGACAAGTGTTGCCATATCGGCCATTGAACAACCTGCTCGCAGATTTGGAAGCATGACGATTTGCTCGTCCGAGGTAAGAATATCAGCAGATTCGGCCATGAAATGAACACCGCAGAACACGATGTACTTGGCATCGGATTCAGCAGCTTTCTGACTCAGCATGAACGAGTCGCCAAGGAAGTCTGCATGCATGACAATGCTATCGCGTTGATAGTGATGGCCAAGAATCAGCAGGTCATCACCAAGTTGTTGCTTCAACTCAGCGATTCGCTCTGCAATCGCCACATCCTCAGGCGACATCGACGTCGATGAGAAGTCGACTGCGCACATAGCCAATGAAACAGACATGCGTATCGTTACTTCCAATCCGCCCACTAATTTCAACCCATTGGCATCGCTGAACTTATCAAACGAAGTCAATTCCGACGAAACAATGGCATTCACTGCTGATGAACGACTGTACCTCGGTGCAGAGGCGGAAGTGTGGCGTGGCTCATGGATGGGCCTGCCTGCAGTCCGAAAACAACGTCGCTTTCGCTCATGGCGTCACCCAGATTTGGACGACCGATTGGGCCGACGACGAATGATTGCAGAAGCACGATTGATGGTGCGCCTCCACAAGAGCGGCCTGAACATACCCGTCTTGTACGACTGTGACGTTGTTGAACAACAATTGGTCATGAGCAACGTTCCTGGTCAGCCACTCATCGAATTGCTCAATGACAATTCCATCGATGATGCAACCGTTAACGAGCACTTGCGCACAGCCGGTCGAAGCATCCGAATGCTTCATCGACAAGCCATTGTCCATGGTGACCTTTCAACCAACAATATCATGATTACACCTGAAGGAGAGGCTGTGCTCATCGATTTTGGTCTTGCAAAGATTGAATTTGAAACCGAACTCTATGGTATTGATTTGCACGTTTTATTCGAGATTCTCGGCGCATCACACCCGCATCGTGAGGGAGCGATGGAAGCTGTGCTCGAAGGATACGCACAATGTGAAGACGACCTTGGTCCTGCTCCAACAACGTCCGGTGGCGATCCGGTTTCGATGAGCGATGTTCTCGAGCGCTTCGATCTTATTCGGACTCGAGTACGTTATCATGGATGATGTCCTTTGAGCGGACTTCATCTTGACGCTGCATGATGTAGATGAAGGTTAAAGCAATCAGAAGGAGAACGGACCACTGCAGAACGATACTCGAGTAGGTTGCGAGTTCAGTTCCACGCGTAAGGACATTGATGGTCACCTCGCCATCGTCTTCGACTTCGATGTAAGCAAGACCGCCTTCGAGGGCGATTGGATTCACCTGATCGATGGTGTCGGATGTCAGTTGTTCGGAGTAATTCGTTGCGAGATGCAACTGATGAATTTCCCAGTCGCCGTATTTATCGGTGAAACTGAGTGGATTGTAGTGATCTTTGGCTTCCCAAACAACATAGCCATAGCCCATTGAGAGATTGCCAACGGGATAGATTGGGTCGAATCCGAGCCATTGTTCGCCTGTGGAACGGTCGTAAATGACCATTCGATCAAGGGCTGAAACATTCATTCTGACCGCAATGTGTTTCGAATCAAAGGACACTTGTTCAATGCTTGCGTTGTTCTGATCAACGGTTTGACCCCACTCTTCCAACTCAAAGTTCTGCTCCTCGGTCGTGGATGCATTCATGATGATGTTGAGAGAACCCGAAGTTCCAATGGTTCCGATGCGTAATGTGTCTGGTTGCTCTTCCGAAACCAAAAGTATCTCAATTCCAGAAACGGACATGAGATGGATGGTTTCACTGTTGGGGAGCGATGGAACTTGAACGTCCTGACCATCAATGTTGACCGCATGCAACGCATCGTTGGCTATGTAG
>JAAXIR010000273.1 GCA_012270265.1 Candidatus Poseidoniales archaeon | reverse complement strand
ATACGCCGCCGCAAACGACGCATACCGTAACACACACTACGCCGAACAATTCCCAAACGATTCCACGCAATGGTCCGACCAAGATCCCGATGGCTACGGTGACAACCAAGCAGGAAACAATCCAGATGCGTTCCCGACTGATGGTACACAATGGTCGGATGCTGACGGAGATGGATACGGTGACAACCAAGGTGGAAAGGACGCTGACAGATTCCCGAACGACAATACCCAATGGAGCGACATTGACGGTGACGGCTACGGCGACAATGCAAACGGTAACAATCCTGACCTCTGCCCGAACACACCGTTTGGCCAAACAGTTGATTCTACAGGATGTTCCGATACCCAACTTGATGACGACGGCGATGGTGTTTCCAACAACCTCGATGTCTGTCCAAACACACCCGCTGGAGAAACGGTCAACTTCAATGGCTGTTCAGACACAGAACTCGATGGGGACCTTGACGGTGTGAAGGATGCTTACGATGATTGTGTAGCAACACCACTCGGTTCAACCGTCGATGCAACGGGTTGTGCCGACTCTGAGAAGGATACAGACGGCGATGGTATCACCGATGACATCGATCAGTGCCCTTCAACACCGACTGGTAGTACAGCAAACGTCTTCGGATGTTCTGCTGAAGAGCGTGACCAAGACAGGGACATGGTTGCAGATAGTGACGACCTTTGTGGTTCAACACCTGCTGGCGAAAACGTCGATGCCAACGGTTGTTCCGACACGCAGAAAGACGGTGACAACGATGGTGTTTCAGATGCAGTCGATACCTGTGCTGGGACCGCACCATTGGCTTTGGTCGATGAAAACGGTTGCAGTTCCGCTCAACTTGATGACGACATGGACGGCGTCTACAACAACAAGGACATTTGTCCAGCAACACCTGCTGGAGAAGCTCCAGATGCTGATGGTTGTGGAGCAAGTCAACTCGATGACGATGGTGATACCATCAACAATGCGTTTGACCTCTGCCCAATGACCAATCCAGATCCTTCACTCGATGCCAACGGTTGTGTATCCAGTCAACGAGATACGGACATGGACGGTGTAACGGACAACCGAGACGATTGTCCTGCAACCAACATGACCAGCATCGCCGACGATGATGGATGTGCTCTCGAGCAGTACGATTCCGATAACGACGGCTACAACGACCGAGACGATGCCTTCCCACTCGATCCTCAAGAGTGGGAGGATTCCGATGGTGATGGTGTCCCGAACAAGCAGGATGCCTACCCTGATGACCCGACCCAAACCAAGGCAGAAGCTGAAAGCGGTGGCGGAGGAGTCCTCATCTACACGCTCGTAGCAATTCTCGTGCTTGGTGCACTTGCAGGTCTTGGTGTCATGCGACGAAACAGTGCGCTTGGCGTCGAAAAGGTCAGTCCATTCTCGCAGGAACCAGTTGTCCAAGGACAGATGGAGACACAAATGCTTGAGCAACAGGCCTCGAACGAGAGTACTGGTGCGGAAACTGGCGGCCAGGAATGGGAAGAAAACGGTGTTCGATGGCTACGCCAAGAAGACGGTTCCTTGTTCTACCTCGATCCGCAGGCGAATCAATGGATTGCATACGAACAAACTCAGTAATTGGGACAACTCATAGGCAAGCATTTAGATTCTCGACCATGCATCAACGAGCATGGAAGAGAGGCTTCAGCACGACAGTGTCGCTGAAGTCGCATTGAGTGCCATGGTCAGCATGATTATGATTCTCCTTTTTTCTGCCATTGTAGCAGGTATGGCACTGATGATGATTGAACAAGCGTTCATGGAATCAAGAACCCAGAGTGTGGAACAATCAGAAACGTTGAATTCAGTACCGATGGTTCTGGTCTTTGAGGTTGAAGAATATGATTCAACTGGAAATGCCAACGATCGGCTCTATGTGATGTTCAAGTTCCCATTTGCAAGTGAAGCGATCCCAGATACGAACGTGAAATGGGCCATGATGTGCGATATTAACGATACAGGACCTACGAAGACAAACTCTGCACATACTCTTGTGTATTAAATCGGCAATTTTGATGTTGCAACAGATTTGAACGTAAAA
>JAAXIR010000055.1:1158-2069 GCA_012270265.1 Candidatus Poseidoniales archaeon | reverse complement strand
AGTGCGGATACCATATCGAGATAGTACACTGGATTGGAGTCTCCTTGCTGGCGACTGGTATGGACACGCTCAATGAAGTGGTCGTTGATGGCAACAGCTGCGATTCCACTTGGACCAGCCGTGCACTTCTGTGCGCCCATGACCACAGCTTCAGCGTTCCATTTCGCAGGATGCACTGGAAGTCCTCCCACGGAGGTGATACCGTCGAGAATGAACGCTACCCCGTGTTCTTGGCAAAGTTGAGCGAGTGCTTCAGCATCTTGCGTGATTCCTGAACTTGTTTCGTTGTGACAAATGAGGAGCGCTTCAAAGGTTCCACGTCCAAGTTGTTCCTCAAGTTCCATGATGTCGAAACTACGCCCCCACTCGTATGCGATGTGCTTGACTTGGCAGTATTGTTTGCAAATGTCTGCAACACGCTCACCAAATTTGCCGTTCGTCGGAACGAGCACTCGATCGTTTGGCCTGAACCTGTTGGCAATCACCATCTCCATGGCAGCTGTTCCGCTTCCAGATACGGCAAGGACCTTGTAACCATCTTCACCAGACCATGACTCAGTTCCACGTTCGCGAGATGATGGCGTGAGGTTGAAGGCGGTTCGCAACCCAGCGTTGAGATCGGCCATCACATCTCGAAATTCTGTTCCTCGTGCCGTCATAACCGGTGTCGCCATGGCTTGCAAACATGCATCACTCATTCGAACGGGGCCGGGGACGAGAAAGCAATCGCCTTCGTGTGCCATGTGCCTACGGTAACGCGCACGGTTTTTGAATAAGAACACTGAACTTTCCTCGAATTCATCGTTTGCATGGATGCTATGTGCTAAAGACATGGAGGTTTAGGAGCCGTCATGAGGCGAGTGGGTCTTGCGATGTTGCAAGAGGCACGACAAGCGCATGCAGCGACGAAT
>JAAXIR010000055.1:327-1148 GCA_012270265.1 Candidatus Poseidoniales archaeon | reverse complement strand
GATTCTCTCCATTGCCAAAGACTTGCAACATGATGTTGAAGTGGTTCAATTACGCAAAGGCGATCAACTTGATGCATCGATTCATGGCCTGATTTTACCTGGTGGTGAATCGACAACGATGCGTATTGCAGCTCGTTCAGAAGGATTGCTCGACGCTATCTACAACTGGATGAACGACCATCCAAATCGTCCAGTGCTCGGAACCTGTGCGGGGGCGATTCTCCTCGCCGCTCCGAGCAATAAACGGGCGCCGTACATCAATGTCCAAATCTCAAGAAATGCATGGGGCAGACAACGTCAATCCTTTGAGGCAGATATTGAAGTTAAACTTGAACGCTTGAACTCGAGTGGTGTTTCCGTTCAACGAACGCCTGATGTCTTCGGCCACACGCCATTGGTGGTCGGTGATGCTGAAAACCAAAACTCAGGCGATGCTTTTCCAGGCGTCTTCATTCGTGCACCGCGCTTCGAATCCGATGGCATTGGCTGCGAGGTCATCGCCCGATTAGGAGAGGAAATTGTAGGTGTACGAGATGGATCAAAATGTGCCGTGACGTTCCATCCAGAACTTACCAACGACCGTCGATTTCATGCATGGTTATTGAACGAAATCGCTGCGCTTTCACCGACGGATTGAACAAGGAGTGCACAGGGGTTCTGCTCATGGTCGTCCATCTTCCAATGCACACGGAGATTCTGCCACCTGAGGAGGGTGAAGCCGAAGGATGTGTCCAATGCCATGAAGGACGAATGGTGGGCCTCTTCGTACGTGTGAAGAGGCACTGGGGAAGCGATTATTGTCCCCTCTCACAGAAGAGGAG
>JAAXIR010000055.1:0-317 GCA_012270265.1 Candidatus Poseidoniales archaeon | reverse complement strand
GTGTGATTAATGTCCACTTTCGGAAAATCGACGTGAATCTCCTGATATGTTCGCAAACGAGCGAAGATGTTCTACATGGGAGGAAGTCATCGAAGAAGGTCATGCCATGAAGGCAACCGGAACAGGCATTACTGGTGGGGATCCGATGCTTGATCCAGAACGGTCTGTTGAAGCCATCAAACAATTGAAGCAAGCCTTCGGCCAAGAACACCACATTCACCTGTATACATCGATTCCATTCAAACTCGAATGGGTCGAGAAGCTTGCATCTGCGGGTCTTGATGAGCTTCGATTCCATCTTCTCGATGGAACAACAA
>JAAXIR010000012.1 GCA_012270265.1 Candidatus Poseidoniales archaeon | reverse complement strand
ACCATAAGCGATGACATGGTACGGACCGCGACACTGTCTGCTGGTGAGAACGGGTCGTCCTTGAACCGTCGAATACAGAAAGCCGAACCACGGGTCGAAACTTCTCGACCCAACTTCATGACAATTCGGGAACCGTCCATCAGCGTAGCGTCAAGCAACGGATCTGCAACGGAGATGTGCTTTCCGCAACGTTGTGCGAGTTTGATAACATAGGATTCTAGTTCTTCATCTGTATCCCAAACACAGGTTTTCTCGACCGATTCGAATTTTCGATGATAGGCGAAAATTGGAACACCAGTTCCGTCAAGGGAAATATCCTCAACGTTGGCATCGTTCATCAGAACGTCCATTTGGCCATAGCCAATCAGGTCGCGGCGGATGTAGTAGAAGAGTTTCGACTTGGACTTCTTGGTGATTTTCATACCGTAGGATTTGATGACTTTGTCCATCGCTGTTCGAAGGTAAGCCTCAGGGTTGCCATCGATCTCTTCGATGTTGGCGGTAAGCGAGCGAATGAAGATGTCCATGATTTCTTCACGTTGCTCTTGTTCTTTCTTGGTCATCGGAGGCTCGATGATTTGGTAGATGATGTTGAGCGTTCGCTTGTCACGAACGATGCGCGCAAAGGCATGCGGAGGCATGACAGGGTACTTGTCAAGCTCATCGTACTGGGCACGTTGCTGTGCTCTTTGTCGACCTCGTCCGCCCCCACCTTTTTTCCTAGCCATAACAAATCACCGCCGAGACAATCCTTGACAGGTTGCGCCCGACTATAACCTTTGGTTGCCAAACGAGGTCGAGAGGCTCAGATGAGCGTGGCCAACCATGTTCGAATTTGGTTCTGGAATTGAACCAAATCGTCGTTGTTTTCGACGAGGACGTCAGCATCATCAATGAGCTCTTCCAAGCCCCACCCTTTTTCTCGCTCATCGCGGGCTTCGAAGGTTGCGATTCCACCGTCCTCGCTTCGTCCACGTGCCATCATTCGCTCGAATCGAATGTCCTTGTCGGTATGAATAGCAACCGATTGGAATCGCTCACCCCATGTTGATTTGAAAACGTTGTATTCTGCTGTTCCGCGAAGACCGTCGATAAGAACCAGAGAGTGCGTGTTGAGCAGTTCATCAACGGCTGCAGTAAGGCGTACTGCGAGAACATCTTCTCCGAATTCACGGCGCAAGTCGGATGCAACTTGTCCAAACACCTCGGGAACAACTTCGAGTTCTCTCCGTGCTACTTCTTCGCGCACCATGTCACCCATGGATCGGACGGGAATACCTGCTTCCATGAAGACTTGAGCGAATTCGCCCTTGCCAGAGCCGGGCATTCCACAGACAGCCAGGACTCGACTCATGCTTGAAACGCTGTGGCGAGGACTCATCAATGTTGTTAGTTATCGAAGGGCGATTTGCCCCATCGACGATCCATGAGCTTCCACAGCAATCCACTCGCTCCAATCAAAGCGAGCGATACGCCAAGCATACCCCAGAAGCCTTGCTGCATTTGTTCGCTATCGAATGTGACCGATTCAGCATCGAGACCATTTTGTCGAACTTGTGTAAACCAGTTCTGATAGAATTCTGTGTCCCCTTGCGTGAAGGAGAGAAGGAACAACATGAGGAGAGGGAAGACAGTACCAATCCAAAATTTGGTCATGATGGCCCCATCGAAGATGGCTTTGTTCGGACGCAGTCCCATCAAAAAGGCTGTGAGAGCGACGATGTAAATCGAATTGGCAAACATGATGATGATGCCGATTGGAAGCGCCCCCCATTCATCGAGACGCCATGCCATGATGACGAGGAAAATCAATGAAATCCATGACGTTGCGAGGAAGTAGACGACGACTTTGGCTCGAATCAACTGGGGAACGCTCAATGGGAGTCCGTTCATGAAATCAGGTGAGTCCAGTGCTGTAAGCCACGAGTAGAAATTGAAGCCGAAGAATCCCAAGAACGGAGCATAAGAGAGCAAATTGATTGGGATTGGTGCTTCGGCGAAGTCGACCAACCATGCCATTCCGAGAAGAACCAGAAGTGGGATAGAGTAGGACACAGTCATCTTCTTGAGTGCTCCAGAGC
>JAAXIR010000131.1 GCA_012270265.1 Candidatus Poseidoniales archaeon | reverse complement strand
ACCTTCACTGGGCTTTCACAACGTGGTGAAAAGCAACGCATCGAAGAAGGTGAAGCTCATGGTGCTGAAGCCTTCATCGAACTCCTACCAGACGATCAAGTCGATGACCCACTCCTCGCCGTTGCGTGTCAATTGGTTGTCATGATCGTCGATGGAGAAATCGAGAAGGGAGAACCTGTAGCAACACTCGAAGCCATCTTCGAGCGCATGCTTGAACACGGTGTCGAAGAAGAAGAAATCGACGAAGCCATCGATTATCTCTTGACGACCGGTGGACTCATCGAAGTTGATGATGACTGTTTCATCTCAACAATTTAATCCAATGCAGCCTTCGCTATCTCTCGAATATCGGTTTCCCATTGTGTAAATTCCGGCATATCCATTGGGTCGACCCCATGAACTGCATGAAGCCAAATCAGTGTTCCAGTATCAACAAGAATATCGCCCGCATGGCCCTTCTCGTCGGTAAAGAGTGAAGTCGCCTTTGGCCCCTGAAGTCGTTGAATGTCCCCCTCGAGATCTCCTGCTTCGAACATCTCCCGCATCTCGTAAGCAAGAGCGCCATGATGGAAGGTGAACACGTCTGTACCTGGATAATCTGCACGAAGTTCGTCGGAAAGGTTGCCCCAATACGGATAGAGGTCGAGCGTTGAATTGGTTGCATACTCGCTTGCGTTTCCGTAGTCACCCGGGAAATCCTTCCACGGCATAGCCAAACCGATGCGAATGTTCGGGTTCTTCTCAACAGCGTAATCCGTGAAATTCCAGACGGCTTGATCCGTATCGAGCGTTTGGATGAATTCTGGTGAACAGCAGATCATGATTAAGACATCAATTTCGCCTGTATCAAGGAAGGCTTTGATGTTCGCTTGGTGCTGAGCATCGTCCCATAACAAGCCAGGTGAACCGGATTCACCACCACTAAATTCGATGTATTGGGCGTGATCTGTCTCGCCTGCAGTATGCGCATAATCCTCTAGCAATTCTGCAAACTTACGACCAAAGCTGTGGCCGATGTAAAGAACGTTGTAATCATCACCATCTACATCATCGGGACTCTTGTCAGGCGCATACTGTCCGCCCTTTCCACCTCGGCCGAGACATCCAGAAAGAGATACGGAAATCAACAATGTGACTATCACGAATGCAACCTTTTTGTTCATAGGATAATTATGGCGAGATTTCTATTTATTTCTTTAGTTTCAGTACTGTTACTCATTATACTGAGACAAATCAAAGGTCCAAGTTCTGTCGGTCAACAAGGAAATCAAATGACAATTCAAAGAGACCTTTTCCATCAACGACTGCATTCCAAGCCCCGTGCCCATGACCTTCAAGCGTGACAAGTTCGCTGTGAATGTTCAATGAATTGTAAATGTCCTGAAGAGCAAGTGCCCCCTCGTAAGGCGTAACGGGATCGTTCCCATCACCATGTGCCATGAACAGTTCAGGATCGTCACCATCGTATCGATCAACTTCGTACACCGAATTGTACAATTCGATTTTGACATTTGAACCCCAGAAATAGACCAGACTTTGCACTTCGTAGGTCTCATTCAGGTTGGTTGTCGAAAGTGTAGGATCATCGGTGAGTGAAATCTCATCGCGGAAATCACCTAGGTCGGTTATTCCGAGAGCCATTGTCGTAATCGCCCCGGCTGAGGCGCCTCCAACAGCAATTTCGTTGGTATCGATGTTGTACGTATCCGCATTTGCGACAATCCATCGAAGAGCCGCTTTCGCATCACGCTGAGCAGCATACATAGCAACTGCTTGTTGAATCTCCTTCTCGCTGTCTGCTCCACCAAAGGCGTTCTCCACCCATTCTTGTGGAGCGATACCGCTGTAGTAATCAATGATCTCCTGCTGAGACTTCCCATCGAGGTCACCCAACTCTTCCGTTGTTCTGTAATCGATGGAAACGTAAACCCAACCACGGGATGCGTAGTACTTGCCCATCTCAACGATCTCAGGTTTGTGCTTGATACCACCAGTGAATCCACCACCATGAATGAACATCAAGACTGGCCTATTGGTTGAATTGCTGTCTGGGCAGTACACATCAAGCTTCAACGGAACAGCAGATG
>JAAXIR010000073.1:7081-10496 GCA_012270265.1 Candidatus Poseidoniales archaeon | reverse complement strand
TCAATGCTTCTATGTTTTAATGATGGAAAGGCGTTTGCCATATCCCTGCTTGTACTGACATAATCTATATTTCCCCAGTTATATTTTGCAAATTTCTGATTCTCCACGCAGTAGTATTCTGTAGAAGTCCTGCTTGCTCCCTCCTCCTATACTCTCCATCACTTTACCTTTGGTCGCATCGTGTGTGAAGGCATCTGGGATCCATCAGCTCTGGTTGTCACCGGAGCCATCACCATCTTGATCGGACCATTGTGTGGAATCCGATGGGAATGCATCGGAGTTGTTACCTGTTGGGTTGTCACCGTATCCATCTCCATCTTGGTCGGTCCATTGCGAGGAATCGTTGACGAATTGGTCAACATCATCGTTCACACCGTCTCCGTCGGTATCTCGCTGGTTTGGAGCGCATCCATATTGGTCGACCAAAGAGCCAGCAGGACTGGAGGGGCACTGATCGAGTTCGTTGGCAACACCGTCGAAGTCGGAATCGAAGGTCAGTGTGAAACAGGACAAATCGCCAATGCGTTGTGTTCCATCTGCCTCGTACAACTCTGCAAGAGCACAATAAGTTCCTGAAGCGGTTGGTGTTGTGTAATTCCAAGTGCCGAAACTCATGCCTTGATAGGTAGCCGTGACGGTGGTGAGTGGTGATTGTGCAACAGTTGCGTTACCTGAGTCAAGAATCTTGATTCGATACTTGTAGGTGTCACCGACAACGAGGTCGAGACCTCGTGTGGTTACATCGTTGGTCGTTGAATTGACGCTTGAGGAAACACTGCTGATGACGATTGACGGAAGCTGTGGGATGAAGAAGTCGTCACCAAACGCGGTGAAGTTCTCATTGTTTTCGAGATTGATGACCGTTCCATTGACACTGAGAACGGCAACAAATCCATGGAAGTTCGAGGTTGTTGGACCTGCCCATGTGATGTTGTAATCCCGAGTTTCCGATTGAGCGGTAAAGGTGTAAACGTCCTCATCGATCACTGAAGCGTTGAGGCCAGCATAGACGCTGTTGTTGTTGGCGAGGTACGCTGCATAGAAGAGCGAATCATCAAACACCATCCACTGAAGATCGTAATCGGTTCCAATGCTAAGATTCGTGAGATTGATTTCTCCCGTTGTCGAAGATGTTGATTCAATCGCCAACATATCGATGTCGAGTTCATCGAATCCAGTCGCAATGAGGTTGCCGTTTGCATCGTAGAGAAGTGTAAGCACCTCAAGGGTAGATTGGTTGTTCTCGAGGGTGTAGTTGACGCCGAATGAATAGGTCGAAGAGTTCGATGAGTTGAATGTTCCATTTCCGAGGATGTAGGAAACCGATGTGTTTCCAATCATCGATTGTGTGAGAACCGTCGTGTAGCTGTAGGTCGTGTTCGATTGCAAGCCTGCAAAGGAAACGGTTGCGTTCGTATCGTTGACGATGTTGACGTAAGCCAATTCGAGGCTTTGACCGCCACCAGGATTGTCGGTTTCGATCGTAATGTTGTACGTAATTGGGTTGGATGTTCCTCCAAAGCCGAGGTAAGGGAATACCTCGACGTAGGATGTGACGTTTTGTGTTGCTGTGAAGGTCAACAATTCGTTGTCTGAAACGGATGTTCCCGCCGCGAGGAAGGTTCCATTTACATCATCCCATCCGACATCCACATCTTGAATGGCGTGTGAGAAGGTGACGTTCACATAGTATGTTACACCTGTTACCAACTGGACTTCAAAGAAATCAACATCGGTTGAGGAATGAAGCGAAAGGTCAGTACATGAAATCGGTAGGATGCTCGCAGGTGATGCAGTTGATTGGGCATCGTTGACTTCAAGGGCATCAGCTACAATGTTACCGGCTGCGTTGGTTCCAGCGCCAATGCATGGGTTTGGAAGGCTAGTTGTTGGTGGAGGTGGGTTTGACGAACTCCATCCTGTCCATGTACCACTGTTGGCAGTTCCACTGCCGCCAGAGGAACCTGCGCTTCCAGAGGATCCGGTGCCGTATGGAGCACCGCCTGAGCCGCCGATTCCACCGCTTGACGAAATGGTGGATGTTGAAGAAATCATGAGATTCGCTGCGCTGTTGGCACGAATGTCAATGGCACCTCCTGAGCCACCGCCACCGCCTTGGCCTCCGTGGTAGAGGCCGATGCATGCTGATCCTGGTGCGCAGAATCCATCTGCTCCGTCTCCTCCATTACCACCTTCAGCGAGGATTGAACCACCGCTCGAGCCACCAACAGTCAGTTCGTTGGCTCGCATGATGATGCTTCCTCCTGAACCTGCGCCAGCGCCTGAGCCGCCGTTGCCTGAACCATTTTGGTAGGTGTATCCTTGTTCACCATCTTGGCCTGATGCATCGACTGTTCCGTAAATTTCAATCACGTATTATTGTTTTTTGGTGCAAAACAACAAAAAGGCATCTGCAGAGAGTTGGGTTGCTGGTGAAGCTGAGACAGTACCGCCGTCGTTACCGGTTTCGTTTCCTTCCCTACAGCTTTAGCCACCGTTACTGACCGTTCCGCTTGAACTTGAACTTCCGCCATTGCCGCCACTGGATGTGTGACCTGCTCCGCCACCCCCATTGCCGATGTAACTTGCTGACATTTGGACAGAGCCACCAACGCCTTGCGTGCTGGTTGGTTGGTCGTAGGCGATGATGGATGCGCCGTTCATGACCGTCAGCGTGTTGACGCTGAGAATGAGGTCGCCGGTGGCGATTATGGAGCCACACGAAACGATTCCACAGCCGATGTAGAGGTCATCGTAGGACTGGCTGCCACTCAGATAGGTCGTGTTGAGGACGGTAAGATTGGTTGTACCTGCACCTGGAGGACCTTGCGAAGAGGAGCCACCGCTTCCACCGCCACCAGTTCCTGAAACTGTGAATTTGTAGAGTGTGAGGGACCAAGAGCCTGAACCAGTGGCACGGGAGATGTTGACGTACACCATGCCATCATGCGGAACGGAGATTGAACCGTTCGTTGTCAGCATGACAGGGTTGGTTGCTCCAGCAAGACCCATGAAGGATTGTGTGTTGTTGTAGAAACCGAGTTGGAACTGGTTGTTGACGGTTGTTCCGTTGCTGAATGTGGTCGAAGAGGGGAAGGAGAGAGTCGCTGCAAGTCCTTGGTTTGCGTTGAGTGCTACACGAATGATGTCGTTATCATCTCCGTAATCCAGTTCACCATTTCCGCTGTAACTTCCAGAGAAAATGTAGTTGGTGATGCCAACGCTCGTGTTGTCAGGAAGGTCTCCTCCTGAGTTGAGATCGTTTTGATTGGCTCCTACTGCTTGAACCGTTGGTGAAACGGTCAGCAGAAGCGATGAAAGAACCATCATCAGGGTCAAGAGAACGGATGTTGCTTTCGTTGAATTTTCGTTGCTGGCGACGTGCATATGCAAACCATGTGGAGGAGGTATATCA
>JAAXIR010000073.1:0-7071 GCA_012270265.1 Candidatus Poseidoniales archaeon | reverse complement strand
AAGCGTAGGGTTATGTCTTGCGGATAACGACGATCATGAAGGTGCTGATGATGACCAAAATTTTCTGCGATAGGGCGGTTTGTCGTTGCGACATGAACGAAACAAGGCATAGTCGCTTATGTATGTCACCCTCAAATTGCGGTAGGTGCAACGTGACCATCGTTTTTGTCATCCGGTTAGCGAACCCGTGACCAAACGCCGTTCATCAACTCATCATGGTGGTTGTTGCAATAGTGGAAACGGCGGTAAGCTTCTCGGAATGAATATGCTTTCTTGCCCGTAGCGACGAGGTATCCTTCAGGAGAAAGTCGTGAGATGATGACACCGACTTCTCCACATCCAGGATAATCACACGCCGGTCCTTCGCTCATATACACACCTCGCCTTCATACATCTTGAACTGTTGCTTCTCAATCCTCATCTTCGGTTGGTTCTGGTTCGATAACAACGAGTGGAACATTGGCTTCGATCGCTTGTCCTTCTTCACAGGCAACACTGATGACCGTTCCATCAACCGGTGCTTGTATCTCATTTTGCATCTTCATCGCTTCGAGGATGAGGATAACTTGGCCTTCTTTGACAACATCGCCTTCTTTGACTTCGACCGTCACGACCTTGCCAGGAATGTTCGCTGAGACCGTTCCTGATTTCTTCTTCTTTGAACCGCCGCCTCGGCGAGCACGTGGTGCTGCTTGTGCGTTTGGAATTTCAACGGTGAAGGTTTGGCCTTCGACCGTTGCATCGTAACTTCCATCATCGTTGATTGTAATCTCAACTTCGAGTTCTTCACCGTTGATCTTGACTGTACGCTTTTCTGTCATCGTATCATCTCCAAGGGCTTCTGTTGCTTCGATAGTGCATGAGTGAAGAGCGACCCATGTTCATTCTTCGATGGTCTTGTGACCAAGCCTCACCACGTTGACGTCCTCGCTGCGATGCATCATCACCGGTTTCAACTAGGCTGAGAACTGCTGCAAGAGCAGCCATTCGTCGTGTTGCTTCATCGGCCATGCTTATGCCTCACAATGGGATGTTCCCGTGCTTTTTTGCAGGGCGAATTTCTTCCTTTTCAAGCAACATGAGCAAGGCTCGTGAAAGTCGAGAACGGGTCTCACTTGGCTCGATTACATCATCGATGTAACCCATGGCTGCAGCCTTGTATGGATTAGCGAATGTATCGGTGAAATCTTGAACCAAACGCTCCCGTTCTTGCTCCTGATTTCGAGCGTTCTTGATGCGACGCCGATGAATGATCTCAACGGCTCCATCTGCACCCATGACGGCAAGTTCAGCACTTGGCCAAGCCACGTTGTAATCACCTCGGATGTGTTTCGAGGACATGACATCGTATGCTCCGCCGTAGGCTTTGCGGAGGATGACTGTCAGTTTCGGAACGGTCGCCTCTGCATAGGCATAGAGCAACTTCGCACCGTGTCGAATAATACCACCCCACTCTTGGTTGGTTCCAGGCAAGAACCCAGGAACGTCCTCAAAGGTGAGGATTGGAATGTTGAATGCATCACAGAATCGAACGAAACGAGCTGCTTTGTCGCTCGCATCAATATCGAGGCATCCTGCCAAGACTTTCGGTTGGTTGGCGACGACGCCGACTGTGTGCCCAGCAAGGTGGCCAAATCCGCAAACGATGTTCATTGCATAATCCGCCTGAACTTCCAAAAAGCCTCCATCATCGAGGACTTCTCGAACCACGTCTGTGACATCGTACGGTTTGTTCGTGTCTTCTGGAATCAGGTTGGTCAAGGCATCACAAGAGCGATCTGGACTGTCTGAAGTCTTTCGTATTGGTGCTCGATCCATGTTGTTCGATGGGAACATGTCACAGAGATCTCGAGCGAGTTGAATGGCTGCATCATCGCTATCTGCAGTGAAGTGAGAAACACCCGATTTCGAAGCGTGCGTCATTGCTCCACCGAGATCTTCGAACGAAACAACCTCGTTGGTAACCGTCTTGATGACTTCTGGACCGGTGATGAACATGTGTGCTGTTTTGTCGACCATGATGACAAAGTCCGTGATTGCAGGACTGTACACCGCACCGCCTGCACATGGGCCCATGATGACGCTGATTTGTGGCACAACCCCTGAAGCACGTACATTTCGGAAGAAAATTTCAGCATAGGAGCCGAGCGAAGCAACACCTTCCTGGATTCGTGCGCCACCGGAGTCGTTGAGGCCAATCACAGGACGACCAGTTTTCAGAGCCATGTCAAGAACCTTGCAAATCTTGAGTCCATGCATCTCTCCTAAGGAGCCCCCATAGACGGTGAAATCCTGTGCGAAGGCGAACACTTCGCGACCGTTGACTTTGCCATGGCCAGTGACGACACCATCGCCCGGAATGACGTTCTTGTCCATGTCGAAATCACGACATCGATGTTCAACGAGCGCATCGATTTCTTGGAATGTACCCTCTTCAAGTAACATGTCGAGACTCTCTCTTGCCGTCATCTTTCCTCGATTATGTTGAGCATCGATGCGAGCCTGGCCACCGCCAGCTTCACTTCGAGCCTTTCGAGCACGCAGGTCATTCAGACGTTGTTCCGTGGATGACAGACTTCTCACCGACACTGGGTTGAGCATAACGCCCTTATTCGTTGCCCTTCAAAAAACCGGTAAGCATCAACCTTTAGAGGGCCTGAATTGAACCATTTCCCAATCGTCTTTTCCTGCAGGTGGTTCCTGCCAATCTGGGTCGCCTGGGAGAATCAAACCATTTCCGATCGATGCCATCTCCATGGCGAGGGCTTGATGCGCTTGAATCAATGACTCCCACTCGATTTGACCGCTACGGAGTTTGAACCATAATCGCAGGTTTTTCCACGATTTGCTTAGTCGTTGATACAGTTTCAAATGCAATCGAGCTGATACCGGCCACCAAAACAGAAGGATGACGGATACGAGCATCCATGGAATTGCCGCGAGCACCGGTAGGATGAATCCAGGCAAATTGACGTCTTGAAGAGGCGATGATGCAGAGGCAATGAACCATCCGAGTGTAATGGCACAAAACAACCACCATATCGGATACAAACCGATGGAATAGAGGAGTTTCATCGAACCAATACCTGCTTTGTTTTCCTGCTTACTTGCCTTCATTGAAACAAAGAAGCGAACAAAAAGATAGGGAACGCCTGTTGCAATCATGGCTGACCAAGTAACAAAACCAAGCATCCATGATGCAGACCAGAGCCATAATGCCAAATTCTTGACAAAGGCTTTCTTTGAGATCTTCTTTCTTCGATCTTGCAACTCCCATGAGCGCAATTGAATGCGCTCCATCTCTGTGTGATGTTCCTTGAATTTCGTCTCAATTTCTTCTGTACGTTCAGGGTCGTTGACTGAGAAATATTGCCACGCTGCACGAACACGTCGAGAACCGAGGACTGCTTCATCGTAACTGATTTTGGAAACGTTTTCACCGCTTCGGATGGTGTGAATCATTCGACGTGCACGCCACACCAATTCACGGTCCTCCCATGACTCTTGAGCATGGCTGGTTCGATTGATTTCTGTTTGGAGAAGGGACGTTACCTCGTTGCACCATGCCCGATCGTGGGCTTGTTCTCCGTGTTGATTGAGCTCATCCTCAGACGGCTGTGGCGCACCTTCTGCTTGGGGTAGTGGTGGTGCTTCAAGGGGTCGATTGATTTGCAAACTCACGCGTTCTCGGAATGAATGTTGATCGCTGTAATGCAGTCCTATCGGGACGATGTTTGGTGTTGGTTTACCTGCTTCGACGGCTCTGCGATGTGCCTCGAGAAGAATTCGGGCAGCCCCAGTTTTCAATTCAACTGCATAGGATTCTGTGTGGCTCAGGCCCTCTGGAAAGATGGCAATTCGTTCACCGTTTGCAACAAGTTCAGCCAACGTATCGATGAGTTTTGAATTGGCCTTTTTTCGCTCTTCTGGGCTGGCGACACCATCTTGCTCTCGCTCGACGGGCTGGACATCAATCCACTTCATGATTCGAGATAGGACCGGGATCTTGAACAGCGTCGATTTTGCTGCAAACGTCAATCCTCCTGGGAGGGCAGCCATCATGAGCAGCGGATCGATGAGGCCCCCTGGATGCCATGCCGTGTAGATGATTCCACCCTCCTCTGGAAGGGTATCAACATCAACGGTTGAAATCTCACGAAACCATGTTTCCATGATGGCGCGGTTGACTCTTCGAACCCTGAGATAGCCTTTGCTAGGTTGGAGATGAGGGGGGTCCGCCTCCCAAGGCATGACGGTGGATGACAGGACTGACATTTGATATCATCCCCGAATCTTTGTGCTATCATGGATTCGAACGACTCTTTCATAACCATCAGTCCAATGGATGTATCATGGACCAACCACTTCGTATTGTCATCGCAAAGCCCGGGCTCGATGGACACGACCGCGGTGCAAAGGTCGTAGCACGTGCCCTTCGAGATGCCGGTCACGAAGTCATTTACACAGGATTACGTCGAACACCTGAGCAGATTATTGAAACGGTTCGTGATGAGGACGCTATCCTACTTGGCCTCTCTTCGCTTTCTGGAGCGCACGGCCATTTGTTTCCTCGTATTTGTGAAACACTCCGTGAACATGACATGGGCGATGTGATTGTCTTTGGAGGCGGTATCATTCCAGAGGATGATTGGCCACCCTTGTTTGCAGCAGGTGTACGTGCGTTGTTTGGACCCGGTACAACCTCAGAAGAAATGGTCGAATTCATTGCAACTGCTGTGAAGCGTGATGATGCGGGTGTGGGGCACGGCGCAGGATGGCATTGGAACCAATCAGCGTGAAGGTGAGACCTTGGACGAGCGATTTGATGCCGCATCTTCTGGAGACCGTCGCGCACTTGCTCGCTTGCTATCATCGATTGAAAACGGTGAATTGAAGGTTGAGGAACCCCAACGACCCGCGTCTGATGGGAACAGCATTGCTCTAACAGGGCCACCTGGGGTTTGGTAATCATGTCTTCTCGCTCGTATGCTCCATGAGTGGGTTGACCATGGTCTACGCATTGCAGTCCTTGCTGTCGATCCTTCCTCTCCACGATCAGGAGGTGCGCTTCTTGGCGATCGTGTACGCATGCGTATTGTCGATGATGCTGATCGGAAAGATTCTGTCTACGTTCGTTCCGTAGCGACTCGAAAAACCAGCGGCTCCGTTCCACTTGTTGTCCGTGAGATGGCGTTTTGTCTCCTCCATGTTGGATGGGATAAAGTCGTGATTGAGACCGTGGGAGCTGGTCAATCAGAGGTCCGATGTGCCGCTGTTGCAGATCGGATTGTTTTGGTCGAGGGACCTGCACGTGGTGACGGAGTGCAAGCAGAGAAAGCTGGTTTGTTGGAACTTGCTGATGCAGTCATTGTCAACAAATCCGACTTGGATGGCGCCCAAAGGCATGCTGATGAATTACGTGAATCGCTTCACCTCGGTCACGAGGATGCTCCTGATGTTCTCCTCGTGAGTGCCCTTCATGGCACAGGTGTGGCTGAAGCCTCATCGATGCTGTTGACGCTTGAACAGTCCACGCGTGCAGGGCGTGCACGCTGGAGAGAGCGACTTCTTTCGCACCATGAGCGGCAACTTCTCGAGCATTCCAAATTCGATACGCTCCTGTCAAGTATTGAGGAAGGTTTGATGTCCTTCGATGATGCATACGCTCAATTGAGGAACGGAAATGAGTGATCAAGTCGAACTCACAAATCCTGTCGAATTGTCTGTTGGTGGTATGTCTGGCCACATTTTGCGCAGAGGTATTCACCTTGCGATGTCGTTTCTTCCCCTTTTTTATTTTGAATTCGGACAAGACGTTGCAGATGCAGTTTCACTCTCGTTGGCTCAAGTCGTCTCTTCGATCATCATGATTGCCGTTTTTGGAGAAGCTCTTCGATTGCGCATGGGATGGACCGTGGTTGGTCAGCGTTCGTATGAGGCCAAGCAAGTCTCGGCTTTAGCATGGGGCGCTCTTGGCGTTGGAATGGTGTTTCTTCTCGCTCCAGAAGCAGCTTATGCTTACCCGTTGATTCTCAGCCTTTCACTGGGCGATCCTCTGCTCGGGGAATTACGCCGTAAAGGCGCTTCAACGCAGACAGTTATCTGGGCTGGAATGCTTGGAATCGCCATCATTTGGGCTGCATGCGCGTATTTGGTTGAGACGCCTTGGGTCTTGGTGCCAATGATGGCACCCATTTGTGTTGCAGCAGAATGGCCTCGATTACGATACATCGATGATAACGCAACGATGTTGTTGATTCCTCTTGCAGTGGTTCTCATTTTCGACCCATTTTTGGGCGTCATGTGAGACCTTCTCGCCGCCATATTGAAGAATCGAGTCCTCTAGGGTGGTTTGTTGGTAAGCATGTACGGCGACAATGAATCCAAGGAACCTCCACAATCGGTTTACTACACTTTTTTCGGTATCGCAGTGATCCTGCTCGCTGTAACAGCGTTCAAGTATCCGCTTTGGTGATGTTAACCAAAAGCAACGGTATATAGGCAAACGCCGGTCATTGATATCCATGTGTGGGCTTGCAGGGATGCTTGGTGCTCCTGAGCCTAGCATTGTCAAGAAGATGATTCAACTTCAGAATCATCGTGGTCCAAATGGCTCGGGATTCTGGCATGATGAATCCGTCTGTTTGGGGCACGCTCGCCTTGCCATCGTCGATTTGGAAGGTAGTCCTCAACCAATTCAATCGCAAGAGGGCAACGTTTTGATTGCAAACGGAGAAATCTACAATTTTGAATCATTACGCTCCTCGATGCCAGATTATCCTTGGACCACATCCGGTGATAGCGAGACCATCCTCGCTTTGTTTGAGAAGACATTGGGTGCGAGTATGACTCCAAGTGCGAAAGATCATGGCGCTTGGATTCAACAATTGGATGGAATGTTTGCTTTTGCACTGTGGCATCCACAACGCAAACAGTTGATTCTCGCCCGAGATGAAATGGGCATCAAACCACTGATTCGCTCACGAATTGGTTCTTCCCTCGTCTTCTCAAGCGAAGTCAAAGCGCTTCGTGCACATTCTGAGTTCTACCCGCAATTGGACGAGCATGCAT
>JAAXIR010000152.1 GCA_012270265.1 Candidatus Poseidoniales archaeon | reverse complement strand
AAGCGCATTCAATCCTTCAACCCAACGATGGAATCAATACCAATCCTAATGGTTGTGATAGGTCTCCAGCAAACATGGTCAAAGCGAGTGCTCCCGGGAAGTGCATACTTTTCGGTGAACACGCTGTTGTCTACGGGCAACCAGCCTTAGCCTGCAGCATTAGTCAACGAATGACCATCGAACTTGAGGTTGAAGAAACGTTCGACACGTGGCGATTGGATGGACGTACCTTCAATCCCAAGAAACATCCACACATCGATTATCTTCGAAAGCAACTGCCACCAACCGAAGAGCAACCAATACACATTCTAATACGAGGTTCCATCCCTAAAGCATCTGGTCTTGGCTCCTCCGCTGCATTGTCGGTGGCACTGTGTGGTGCGCTCCAACAACTTCGCGGTGAAGATTTGAACCCCATGCTGGCGAGTGAACTCTCGCACAGGGCTGAAGCGAACGCACAAGCTGGACGCGCAAGTCCAATGGATACTGCCACCAGTTCTTTTGGAGGATTTGTTGTCCTCTCAGACACCGTTGAGGACGATTTGGAATACCTCGGAGTGCGTACAATGGATGTCGAAGGAACAACGCTTCAATGGCATCTGCATACATTCAACGCAGAGATTCCAGAAGGCATTGCTCTCGTCATAGGGAACACAGGCGTCCATGGTTCGACATCAGCCATGGTCAAACAAGTGGCTGATTTACTCCGCGAGAACCCCCAACGTAGCGTCGAGCTCGAGACCATTGGAGCCATCGCTAGAAGAGGCATTCAGGCACTAAAAGAAGGCAACATGAAGGCGGTAGGGCAAGCCATGACCGAGAACCACATGGTTCTCCGTTCACTCGGTGTTTCTTCTCCTGAACTCGAGCGTTTGATTCGAGCGGCTGCACCTTCAAGTCTTGGCGTCAAATTGACCGGAGCGGGGGGAGGAGGTTGCATGAATGCTCAAACGAGGCAGCCCGAGGAAACAGTTGGGGCCATTGAAATGGCAGGTGGGCGAGCGTTTATTACGCACTTCAATGAGCCCGGTCTTGAAATTGAGCATATAACCTAGAAACCGATACTCATAGGTTTCGCCATCAAAGCGTGGGCCCTTCCTTTATATATGCGGGGAGGAAGCCGTCAACCCATGACCACCGATGAAGAGCGCTTGACTGTTGTTAACGTCGTAGCAAGTACCCGCGTAGCTGAAGAACTTGACCTCCCTGATATCGCAATTCAACTCAATTGTGAGTACGAGCCAGAACAATTCCCTGGTGTCGTTTACCGTGTCACGGACCCGAAACTTGCCATTCTCATGTTCCGTTCAGGACGAGCCGTTTGTACCGGTGGAAAGGACGAAGACAACATCCACACAGGTATCGATCGAATGATCAAGGACCTCCGTGCTGCAGGTATCACAACCTGGGACCTCAAGGACGTTGAAATTGAAGTCCAAAACATGGTTGCAACCTACGCTCTTCACTACCCAGAAGACTATGATGGAAACGACAAGTTCACCGGCGCTCCGCTCGCTGGCGAACCACGAAAGTTGAACCTCAACAACCTCACCTTCCACTTGCCTTTCGACAAGGTTGAGTACGAGCCAGAACAATTCCCTGGACTCATCTATCGACTGGATTATCCAAAGGTTGTCTGTCTGATTTTCTGCAGCGGTAAGATGGTCATTAACGGTGCACGGAAGAAGGACGAAATCTTGGAAGGAGTTGAAAACATCAAGGACGAACTTGCTGATCTCCTCTGAGGCCATCGTCGCACCTTTGATGTGCAAGAACATACAAGCACTCACATGGGCGGAGTGCTCAAGTCACGTGTCTTGACCCTGCTCGTTCTCGCCTGTATGATTGGATTCAGTCAAATTCCATTGGTTCAACATAACCTTCTGCCCACTGACGAGCAAGTCGTCCAACGAAGTGGTTCCGATCCTGGAGTCACCGATCTGCCCTCATGGAGAGTTGGTGATAAGTGGATTTACTCAGGGACGTTTGACCCTTCTATTCTCATCACAGATACGGGCGTTTCAGCAAACGTAGGCGAGATTCGCGGTGATGCGACCGCAGAAGTCACAGACATTCTCGAACTCCAATTCGACAATGGAACCGAATGGG
>JAAXIR010000025.1 GCA_012270265.1 Candidatus Poseidoniales archaeon | reverse complement strand
TGTCGATTTGGAACCAAATCCAAATGAGGTCTCTTCTGTAAAGTGGGAGAGTTCAGAAGTACTTGATGCAATGCTTGTATATGATGACAGTGATGATGTCATTGCTCCATGGTTCCGTTGCATTGCTGCACGCTTGATGAATGAAGACTGGTGGGCTGCCATCGGTAACAAAGCGGCATGCGAAGCACTCCAAGATGGTCTGATTCACGATATGGGTGATGTCACACATATGCTTCCGAATGCTGAAGGTGCCAACCTCTTAACCAGCATCAACGAAGTCAAACCGTTCATCGAACAACGAATCGTTGAGAGTCTAACTGCTTCTCGTCACGATCGCCTTGCTGCAGCCATGATGCATCTGATCCTTGGTGGAGGAAAGCGGATGCGAGCAACGCTTCCGTGGCTCGTTGGTCGTGCCGTTGGTGATACTCATTCAGGCCTTCTTGACATTGGTGCTGCTATTGAACCCATTCACAACTTTACGCTCGTCCATGATGATATTATGGACGATGACGAAATTCGTCGAGGCCGTAACGCTGTGCACATTGAGTACGATATGCCGACAGCCATCAATGCAGGTGATGCGATGCTTGCGATTGCATTTGAGCGATTGGTAATGTCTGCGAACATCGAGTTGCATGACATCCCATCTCTTGTCAATAGAATCGCCTGGATGGTCCGACGTGTATCAGAAGGGCAGCAATTGGACATTGAATTTGAGACACGTGATCGAGTCACTGAAGATGAATACATTGAGATGATTGAAGGAAAAACCGCTGTGATGTTCCAGATCTGTGCTGAGCTAGGAGCACGTGTTGCCGGTGCAGACGATGAAGTGATTGAATGTCTTGCTGAATGGGGTCGTTCGGTTGGTCTTTGTTTCCAACTCATGGACGATCTCATCGATGTCCTCTCCGATTCAGCAACGCTTGGAAAACCAACAGGTTCTGATGTCGCTCAAGGAAAACAGACCCTCATGGTCATTCATGCTCTCTCACAACCAGATTCAGAAGCCAAGGCTCGCCTGTTGTCCGTTCTCGGCAAGTGTGAGGATGCTACGGAAGCAATGGTTCAAGATGGTATCGCAGCATTGGATGAACTCGGTTCAATCGCTTATGCTCGCGAAAGAGCAAACGAATATCATCAGCACGCTCATGCTTGCCTTGATCGATTGCCAGATGGCCCTGCAATGCTTGCGCTACGCGAATTAACGGACCTTCAACTCAAGCGTTTGAGTTGATGCTTACTTGCTCTCCTTCGTGGATGATTCCCTCTTGAAGAACGCGAGCATACCAGCGGGTTTGCCCCGGATATTTCTTATCCGATAATTGGTTAAAATCACCACCACTAAAGGAATCAGCAATTGTTTTGCATGGCGGTGCCGCCATCGTGATTTCAAGTTCAACTTGATTGAACCTTAGTTGAACACCAATACTGAGCGATGCTTGTGGAACATCGAGGAGAATATTTTCTCCGGTCGATCCTCCATGAATTGGATGGCCAAGTGATTGTAAGTGCTCCATTGTTTCTACAGACATCAGGCAGACGGCCTTCTCTGTTCCACCATGATGCTTCTTGTCACGAATAATCTCATGACGAATCCCGTTTGTTGTCACGTCAAGAGCGTCAACATGCGGTTTGGGTACGCCCCCAACGGTCGTAGCAAATAGGCCTGCAATGGATCCTGAATCCATGCTCAATCAGCATAGTAGGATTCAGGGTTTGGCTCAGGCTTCAATCCCTTACGGGTTCGAATTTCACCGACAACCTTGTCGAAGAGTTGTGGTGGGAGCATTTCGAATCCAAGGTTCTCCGTGTTCCAAACAGCTCGTCCTTGCGAAGCAGCACGGATATCGTTGGAGAAACCAAAGGTCTCAGCGATTGGTAGGACACCAACAACGGTTGTCACATCGCCTTCACTTGGCATGTCCTCCATGCTTCCACGTCGGTTTGTGACCTCACGTGTGACTTTACCAAGCCAGTCGTTTGGAACGGATACGAATGCCTTCTGCATTGGTTCAAGAAGAACCGTCTTCGCACGCATCATACCACCCTTGATTACGTTTCGAACGGCAGGAATGGTCTGTGCAGGTCCACGGTGGATAGCGTCTTCGTG
>JAAXIR010000241.1 GCA_012270265.1 Candidatus Poseidoniales archaeon | reverse complement strand
ATGCGAAATGAATCCTCTTTCTGCCAAGAGAGCATACATGCCAGGTGATGCGTGGCCCTTGGAGAGAATGAAGCGGGCTCTGTCGTCCCAGTCAGGATCGTCTGGCCGAACACGTAGCGACGTCGAATAGAGAGCTGCCATCAAGTCGATTTCAGAAAGGGAACCACCTGGAGGGCCTGCTTGCGCACGATGAACCATTTTTACGATTTCAATTCGACAACGTCGTGCAAGTTCTTCAATCTCAGATATGGATGCTGTGATACTGACCACCGATTACTGGCCATCGCCTTGAGCCTTTGATAATTACCGTTGAATTATTTGGACTGAGGTAACAGCGAACGCAAAAATTTCTTGATTGAATGCGTGGCAGTGGTGAAGATTTCCTTGCCCAAATTTCCACCATCTGGAAGCGCTCTTGTCGCTAGCCATACGAAGACCCCTACGAACCAAGCGAAGAAGACGAGGGAGAAGAATTGAGACAATTCATGAATGCCGAAGATTTGATCCAGATTGATGTTGAGAACGATGAGAACTGCAATGAGAACACCGAGAATGGATTCTCCGGCAATGAAACCAGCACCGATTAAAACACCTCTGCTCTCCACATCCGACGCAGCTGCTTTTGCTTCTTTGGATGGTTCTTGGTCCAATGTTCCATCGACGCGCAAGTATGCCGCCCCAATAGCAAGCGATGACAAGATTCCACCGAGCATGATTTGAACGCTCAGCTTCAAATGCAAATAGCTGCCAATCGCTACCGACATGACTGGCATCGAAAGGCGGATGAGAACAACTGCGAGGGCAGCTCCCAAGAACACCATCGGGAGATTCATATCACCAACGAATGCACCTTTGACGATGGCGCCAATCAATTCAGCCTGTGGTGCAAACAGAGCCTCACTGCAATCGTACATCGATTGTGACATGTCACCATTTTGTTGAGCAGCGGCAATACGTTCGTTGGTTGCTAGACACGCTGTTGAGGAAATCTGGAATGCATTGTGCAAAAGGGCAATTGTGGGGCCTATGACAAAAGCACCAGTGATGACACCAACAATTTCTGCAATTTGCTGGCGCCAAGGTGTCGCTCCAACCATGTGTCCTGTTTTCAGATCCTGCATGACATCCCCAGCAATGGCGGCGCTGCTTGCAACAACGGCTGCAATGAGAAGTGTGGCGTACATGAGTTCTGTCTGTGACAAATCCAAAATGAGGGAACCAACGATCCAAACCAGCCCAACGGTGAACAACAGCGTTGCAATCGTCATACCAGAAACTGGAGAATTGCTCGAACCAACGACACCAGCGATATAACCCGCAACAGCAGCAAAGAAGAATGCAACCAACGCCAGGAAGAGAGCACCTGCAAGTGAGAGCAGCAAGGACCCGGTAATCATCCAGTAGAAGAAAAAGGTCAAGACGACAAGTACACCACAAACAACAGTAACCCATTGAAGTGGAAGGTCCTTCTCGGTTCGAAGATGCAGTTCACCATCAGATTCGTTCTGTACGAAGGATTTCTTCAATCCGGTGATGATGGTTTTTCGCATACTCCACAAGGTGTAAATGCCACCTACAACCATCGCACCGACACCAACGTAGCGGACTTGTTCGAGCCAAAGTTTGTCGAATCCTTCGGCGAGTGTTGGCGAGTCAGGCCATCCATTGAGATAGCCGTACAATGGAACAAGAATTCCGAATCCGATAATTCCTCCGAGGAAAATAAAGGATGCAATGCGAATTCCAACAATAAATCCGACAGAGAGGAGAGCAACGGAAAGATCAACACCCGCATACATGCGAGTTTTCATGAACTCGAATGCAGTTTCTGCTGAGTGATGTGTGACTTTGAATCCTTTGACCATCAGTCCGTAGAGTGCACCGATTCCTAGTGCATAGACGATGGCTAAGGCACCGCTGCCTCCTTCTTCCCCAGCGACCAACACTTCACGACATGCGACACCCTCTGGGTAGGGTAATGCTTCTTCAACAATGAACAGGCGACGCAACGCAATAGTGAACATTGTACCCAGAAGTCCGCCGAGAAGAGCGATAGCGAGCGTAGGGAACCACTCGAAGTCAATCCAAATACCAATGACGATCATCTCAGGACCTGTGAAAAT
>JAAXIR010000038.1 GCA_012270265.1 Candidatus Poseidoniales archaeon | reverse complement strand
ACTCTGGGCACCGCATGATGATTCCAGAATCTTCTCGCACGGATACAATGGTTCCTCGTGTTGCGATGCCAACTCGACTTGGCCCTGAGACGAGCTCATCGAGAGGCACCTCGATTTTGAGATTCTCAAGGTCGAGTTCTCCCTCCCATGGTGTTTCTTCGAGGATGGTCAATTGGTCTTCTCGATCGATGGTAATGTCGGGGATGCCCTGCCAAGCACGAACGCGTGCATCTGTGATGCGAACCGTCATCGGTAGAGACGAGGTATCGATTGGCAAATCGGTCCAAGCACTGACACGGCACTGGCCCGTTGGGTCTGCAATTTGACCAGACCACAGGTAGCGCTCTTCACCATCTTTGGTGAACGTTCTCTTTTCCCAGGATGTGATGTTGACGACGATTTCTACATCCTTTGAACCGTCCCGAAGTGTGCTAATGGTTGAGATCATGCCTTGCTTGAGCGTGTCTGTATTGGCAAAGTTGGCATCATGGAATGGCTCAATTTTTGTAGTACGTCCAAAGTTCAACTCAGGCGTGTCACGGAAGGTTTTGACTTGTGCTCCATCAATCTTCAACAAGGTACCTACCTCGTATTCGAAAGGCTCCCATGACAAGAAGCCAATTGCGCCTGATTCATCGGCAAGACGTCCACGAACGACGTCGATGCTTCCACTCCCATCTCTTCGATGGATTTGGTCAGCACGTGAGGACATCAGGCGCCCGACAACGCACACATATCCATCGCTTGGTAGCGTTGCGATATCAACTGGCTCACCAGGTGCAACCACAGGTCGCGAACCTTCTCGTAGGACAGCGATGCGTGAAGATTGGTTGATGTTCAGGGACATCCGCCCCTGATATTCGTTGACAGAGGCGCCTTCGATACGAACAACCGACCCAGGGGTGATGTTGTTGTTGTTGCCCCAGTCTTTGTATTCCCATCGTGTGCGCTCTCCGCTTCCCTCTTGCCATGGATCATCCTCCAGCAGTCCAAAGGCGATGGATTTCGATTCACCTCGAATCATTTGTTCACGGACATTGTGCGATACGATTTCAACCTCGATTTCGATGTCTCTATCATCTGATTTCAGCTCTGAAAGCCGGCTTACTTTCTTTGTTGGCCGGTTGGCCTGGCCGGATGTTTTTGGCGTCGCAGGTGATGCATCAGACTCACTCTTGAAGCGTCGGATGATGGATCGAATCGCATCTTGAGGTGGAATGAAGAATTCCTCCTCGTACTTTTGGAATGCAGATTTGACTTCATCTCGATCTGCCCCAGGGCACTCCTGGAGCACTGCGGAGATGTGATCGTTGTAACGATCCTCATCGCTCATTCAATTCACCTCCGCCAGGCGTGTTGTTTTGATTGAGCCTGTGCGGAGAACAGGCGACGGGCTTTTGTGCGGATTGGTGAAGACGATACACTCCCATGACCTCCATGGAACTGTACAAGAATGACGAGGGGTGATAAACAATCCCCTCTCGAATTCAGGCAGGGTTGATGCGCATACCTTGGGAAAAGAGGATGTCTGAAAGATGGTTGCTGCCCGTACTTGAAACACCATTGTTGGAGGATGGCATGCCAAGGTGAACGCCATTTGAGATGGCTTTGAACAAGTTGCCAGATACACCTGCTTGTTTGAGTGCACCTTTGATTTCACCATCCTCGACTCGAAGGATGGTGCTTGTCGTAACCGAGAAATCTCCACTCGTTGGATTGGCTGTGTGTGCTCCCATCACACTGTGTACGATGTATCCTTGACCCATGGTCTCGATAAGCTCCTCACGTGTTTGCAGTCTGTTTGATGACAGCAATTGAACGTCTCCACAACCGGTTGTAGGCGGTGACATGTGACTTCCACGTGATGCTGAACCGGTGGTCATTGCCTCATCGATTCGTCCTTCTGCAACGTTCTTTGCAGCATCGCGTGATGACCAAATCATCTTTCTGAGAACTCCGTTGTCAACGATGGTGTGGCAAGATGTTGGGACCCCTTCACCATCTCTGGCTGAGGATGCAAAACCGCCTTCCATTCGGCGATTGTCAAGCATGGAAAGGTGCTGATCGAGAACAAGTTCGTTCATTTTCTCTGACCAATACGATTCTTTGCGGTGACATGTGACTTCCACGTGATGCTGAACCGGTGGTCATTGCCTCATCGAT
>JAAXIR010000229.1 GCA_012270265.1 Candidatus Poseidoniales archaeon | reverse complement strand
TTTGGAGAGGCTCCAATCGCCGGCCAGACAGCCAGCTCTTTCTGCCGTTGGCTCAGAACCAGTGAAAGGAAAACAAAACTCGATGCGACTGCAGCCACACTTGCAACAACAAATTGCAGAGAGAGCAATCCAGGCGTACCGAAAATAAGACCACCATTTCGCTCAACTTCCTTGTGTGTGCTTGACCAATCAAGAACACCTGAAACACGGGCATCTGCCTTAATTTGCGATGCAAGTGATTCGAGTGCATCACCTGACAAGCCATCAACACGAACAATCCATGTCTTTGAAGTCAAATTGTTGGCAACATCGTCTCCAACGAGACTACGCCATGAATCCTCGCCGATGATCAACGCAGAAGCGATCGTTGCCGCTCCAACTCCAGGGATGTATTCGTGTGTCCCCATGTAGTACATCGAGGTCGTATACGGTGTTACAATCAGTTGAACTCGTGTATCAGCAAAGAAGAGATCGGCTGCCAACGGAGGAGGTATCTCACTTGCACCGCTGAGACAGCCTGTTTCATCGCTGTTGGTCCCGACTCGACATGTCTTCTTAGACAACGTCTCAGTTGAAAGGTCAAAGAAACCAAATGCGCCTGCAAGGTTCGCATCAGTCAAGTCTGCATCGTCCAATCAACCACCCATGAAATTGACAAGGATGGCATTCTCGAGGTTGGCTCCGGTTAGGTCTGCATTGCTGAGGTTGACATCGAGAAGAATCGATTCGCTCATGTTCATGTTCGACAGGTCAGCATTTGCAAGGTTGGTGTTCGACAGATCAACACGTCCCAAATCTCGCTCATCCAGGTCTTGTCCAGAGAGGTTGAGGCCACCCCAGTCGGCATCCATCAGGAGTGTGTACGCGTTGAACAGAGCAAGAGGGTCTGTTTCTTCTGAACCTCCCGTGGTGAAGTTGAATTCGATCTGTTCCCATACGAACGTAATCTCTCGTGATTTCTCATCACCTGGCTTGAGGAGGATATCGTCAAGTCTGTTTTCATCGCCTCCACGATCCGAACCTGGCAAGTCAAGTGAATAAGCGGAATCTTGGCCTGCAGAGAAACCATTGTTCGCATATGCGTTCATAGCAGCATCAACGTCTGTACCAGGGATCGATTGCTCACTCCATCGTAAGACATCCTCGTTCCCATTGAGCAGAACAAAGGTTTGCAGACTATCGCCGCCTTGTTCGTCAGCAAGCGTGATTTCAGGGACGCTCGTCGCAATTGGATTAACGTCAGCGTCGCTAAATTCGTTAACAAGAGAAATGAGGGTCGTTGCATTGATGGCTTGCTCGGTTGAAATTTGCAAGTCCGAACCAACCGTTGCATCAGCTGTCTTCTCATCGACGAGTGTTCCTGTATAGCCTTGAACAGCTGCCAATGTCACAATGGAGAGCGTAAGGAGCATAATGACGGCGAGACGATTTACGGACTCAGCCGATCCTGATCCCTTCAATCCGCGCTTTACATCCTTGAGAAGCGGTGAACGTCCGAACAAGAGTTGCATAATTTGAGGGCCTTTCGCACCAATTCGGCCGAGGAGCAATGCTCCTCCAATCCAAAGAGCGAATGGTCCTATGATTCCAATCAATCCTTCAATGAAGAAGTTGGAAACAATACCATCTTCGCTACCATTCATCTCAAGCCATGTGTCGATGACGGCAAGCATACCGAATAGGAATGCAGACCAGTGAAGCCATCGCTTTGGTTCAGCCTTGACCGTTGTTTTACGAACACCTTCTTCGATTTCGAGTTCAATGAAATCTCTGGCACGACTACGTCCAAAGATCATCGCAAGTCCGAGCGTGGCAATGGCGGTGAACATGGTTGAGCCAATACCACGGGTTGGGTTGACATCAAAATCGCCGGTTCTAAATTCCATGAAACCGACCGCTGAGAGAACGATTGGAACGGCCATGAGCGCCAGAATGTAACCGATGAGCCAAGCCACCGAAGACATGACGAACAATTCCAGAAGCACCATGCCTTGCAGACTCTTTCCATCTGCACCAATGACGCGATGAATGCTGACCTCTCGACGACGTTGTTCGAGGGACAGCACTAGCCCATAGATGAGAACAGCGATAGAGAGGAAAACGATTGGAATCATGATGATGTAATGGAAAATTTGGATCAGTCCAAGGAAAATGTTGAGGAAGAGTATGGGACCTGA
>JAAXIR010000017.1 GCA_012270265.1 Candidatus Poseidoniales archaeon | reverse complement strand
CTGGGGACGAACTCTTCACGAAGGATTCGATGATACGGAGGGACGGACCAGAGCGGCCGCTGTGCAGTGGACCAAAGATCACGTTCGGATTGACCGTTGTTAATTCAACATCTTCGTGCTTAGATGCAAACGCTCTTGCTGCTTGCTCGGCGAGTGTTTTGCTCTTGGTGTATGCAGAAATATCCTTCTCCAAATCGGTCCAATCTTGTTCTGTGTAGGTGTAATTTTTGGTTGTTGGTGTTGCACCAGATATGGCCGCTGTTGATGAAGTAATCACAAACTTACGAATGCCAGAATCGTAAGCGGTTTTGAGAACTCGTAAGGTTCCCTCTCGAGCAGGTCCGATCAATTCCATCTCATCTTTGGGTTCGTAAGCAGAAAATGGTGAGGCGGTATGGATGACCGCATCGATGCCATCCATGGCTTTGTCCCAGCCTGAGTCGGCAATCAGATCGAGTGTACACAATTCGAGTGCATCACTGTGTTCAAAATCACTGCGAATCGACTGATGTTGTTCTACTGGTGAGCGAGTCGTACCACGCACCTTGTATCCACGTGACAAGAATTCCTGAGTCACATGTCGTCCCAGGAATCCTGTACATCCCGTCACTAGGACATTTGGATATCTTTTGCTCATGTTTTCTTCCTAGGTGCATCAAGGTTTGAAGATTTGTCAAATCGATTCAAACTGTTCTGCGTAGCATTCATGCAGGTGCTGTTTTCATAAACCAAGTCCAATATGGTGTTGTTAGGGATACCATGAGTGAGATGGCAACTGCAGAAGATATGCGAACGACAAAGGAAATTATGTCTTCCATGAGTGATGATGACAAGAAGGCCCTCAAAGGCTGGTACTTCTTTGATTGGGCAAACCAAGCCTATGCGCTTACAGTAATGACGGTCATCGCGCCTGCTCTGATGGCAGCCTTGTACAACACTGCTACAGGTACGCAGTCTGGTGATACCTTTTATGCGTGGGTCTTGACCATCTCGATGATTTTCGTTGTGGTTACTGCACCTGCTCTCGGTGTCATTGCCGATAAAATGCCGATCAAGAAGAAACTCCTCAAATGGTATACTGTTGCTGGTATCCTCTTCACAGCGTTGATGGGTGCTGCACCGTATTTTGGCTCACAAGGCTACATCATTCTCGCTTTGATGTACACCATTGGTACCATCGGATTTACCGGTGGTAACGTCATCTACTACTCCTTCATGCCATACCTGGCTCCAAGAAAGTGTCAGGATCACGTGTCAACCTGGGGATATGCCTATGGATTCATCGGCGGTTCTTCACTGCTGATTTTCCACCTCATCGTTCTCCTCGGAACGTCATGGGATACCAATTTCAAAATGGCGATTATCTTCGCTACATCGTCTATTTGGTGGTGGGGCTTTGGTGCATTGATCTTCAAGTGGACGCCTGAACCAGAAATCCCATCTGAAATGGAGTGGGAAGGTTTTGGAAAAGCAACAAAAATGGCGTATGGACAAGTGCTTCAGACGTTCAAGGAAGTCAAGCGATTCAAGGTTCTCGCTTTCTTCCTCCTTGCCTATCTCTTGTTCTACGATGGTGTCAACACCATTGCGAGCATGGCGAGTGCCTTCGGGGAATCCGTTCTCCGTCTCAACCCGAGCATGAACGTTATACTCTTACTCACTGTCACCGTTGTTGCCATTCCTATGACGCTTGTCTTTGGGAAGCTTGCTGATGTGAAAGGCACCAAATTTGCTCTGATGCTTGCTTTGCTCATCTACTGTTTCGTTGCCGTTACTGCAGCAGGTTTCGCACCACTTGAGCTCGATCCAACCGCCGATGAAGACAACGATGGAACCCCTGATGATGCTGAGCGCTACGATTTCACCTTTACGTGGGATGCTGAATCAGGAATGTACAACATGACCACGCTCTACGATCGTGGTTACGAAGGCTGGATTGGGGAAACGGCTGAGGGTGATTCTGCCTTTAGAGACAATTTCCAGGAACACTTCCCTGAACCAGATTACAGCGTTGGTGACAAAGGCGAGAGCACCATCGCAACTGGTCTCATCGTTTGTGTTGTTATTCTCGCTTTCGTCGCACTTCTTGGTGGCGGAATCATGTTCATCCAAAGCAAAGAACTCGGTTGGTTGGGTGTTGTCGCCATGATTGCCATGGTTGCTGTCGCCATTTTTGCATCAAGCTATCTGGCGGATCAGCAAGTCACAGAAGAGGATGAAGTCAAGCAAATCGATGCAGAGAATGCTACAATGATGGTCGCTGCCTTCGAAAACACCAGCGATCACCGATTCTCAATCCTCTTCGTAGGTGGACCGATGGAAGGTGAAGCCGAACTTGGTGACCGGCATCCAACAGTAGTTGACCAGGGTGGCCCTGCAGACGGATGGGCGACCTTCATGCGTGACAATGTGTGGGGTCCATTGAACATTAGCGTTTCATTGCAGTGGATTATCCTTGGAATGTTTGTCGGTGTTGCGATGGGAAGCGCTGGTGCACAAGCACGTTCGATGTTCTCTCAACTTGTCCCAGAAACCCGAACATCTGAATTCTTCGGATTCTTTGGATTCCTTGGAAAGTCTGCGGCAATGATCGGAACCTTCCTGTACGGTATTGCAAGTTCTGTCTTCGATAGTCGTGTTGCGATTCTGACCATTACCATCGTCATTCTTGCAGGTACCTATCTCACAAGCCGTGTCGACCTCGAAGAAGGTATACGCGTTGCAGAAGAAGAAGACGCTCGAGCACGAGCAGAAGCTGCCAAGGCTGATGCTTGATGGGTGAAGGCCATGCGTGGCTTCACTCAGATCCAAGCGGTCTTGTCCATCATCATGATTCTGCTCATGGGTGTTGTTTGGGGTCTGCCGATTGCTCCTGCTATCTATGTGTTTGATTGGATAACAGCTTACGGTCCAGGTGACAGGAGTTGGCCAGATTTGCTTCTGATCGGATTCTCTGCATCGATTGCGTTCCTGACTTGGGGAATGTTTCTTTTGTTGTTATCAGGAACCTTGCAGTTCCTCATACGGTTACGCTTCAATGAGCGCATCGTGGCTCCACTCGCATCGATGACAACGATTCGATGGGCCATTTGTGGCCAGCTCCATCGTTCGACACAACCGTTTCTGAATCATATTGTCCCATCCTTTTTTGCGAACGCATACTATCGTCTTGCAGGTTGCAAGATTGGAAAGAATGTCAACATCAATTCGTCGACCATTAACGATCCGTCTCTGGTCGAACTCGGAGACAATGTGGTCGTCGGAGGCGGTGCAACCATCAACGGCCATCTTGTCGAAAAAGGTAACATCGTCTTGGAGAAAGTGATCGTTGGAAAGAATTCCACCGTCGGTGGAGCAACAATGGTTGGCCCTGGGTCACGGATTGGAGAAAATTGCATCCTCGGTAGTCGTGCAGTCCTTCCAAAGCGGAAGGTCATTCCTGATGGGGAAGTATGGGCCGGGATACCTGCTCGCTTCATCAAACACTCTCAATCGGACTCATCCAAGTGATGAACATAGGTTGGAATTCCACGTTGATGTGCCTCATCTGCGACAACCTTAGTCCACTTGCTGCCTTCACCAAGGAATGCAAGAACGTGCGTGGCTGCTTCGAGAAGTTTTTCTGTTAATTCCAATGGAGCCTCACCTCTACCTGAATCCTCCAGCCCTGGACGAGGATTATCCCAGAATTCATTGAACATGATGAACTCGATGTGATTGTTGGTAGCCCAACGTTCAGCGAGGTAGTCAACACCACTCGCACCACCCACGATAATAAGATCAGGATAGCCTTCAATTTCTATCCACTGGTCAAGAATTTCCTCAATAATGGAGTAGTCGTAAAACCTACTTGAGCCTGCAATCACGAGGTTGATAATTCGACCATCGTTGTTCAAGTCCTGTGCGCCTAACCTCAGAAGTTTCGCTTCACCCGTCATTCCGCTCATGATATCCTATCACAATCCGTACGCATAAACCCTGCGTTTTGTGATTATATTCGTAATTCTCAAGGGCAACTGTATTCAAGTGCCCGCGTCACCAGTAAACCGTTGGGAGTGGACACTATGGACGAGCAATCATCTTCGGGCTCAACGGTTCAACGTTCTGCATACCGTCAACCGGTTACTGCGAAAGGTCTCAAAGCCATCGAGGATGGTTCGCTGACATGGCTCGACGATGAGATGTACAACAATCTCAATACGGGTGTCCTCGAACAGTATCTTGAGGAAAAGAATCTCGAGGAATCCTTCGAAGTTTCTCACTGGTCACCATCCAAGGTGATGATCGGCATCGCCATCGGTGCCATCTTTTCGGGTGTTACTGCCTACATTGGCCTGAAACTTGGTCTCGCTATCTCTGCTGCGTGGTACATTGCCTACCTGTTGGGAATGGCCCTGAAGTGGTCTCCTTCTGAGGTCAACATCGCCACTTCTGCAACAACTGGTGCAACACATGCATCAACCGGATTCATCTTTACGTTCCCTGCTATTTTCTTGTTAGCATCGAAAGCACAGTATTCACTGGCTGATGGACCTCTTATTACACTGGAAGATGGTGAAGCATTCAGGCTTGCGTTTATCGCGATTGTAGCCTCCATGTTCGCTGGATTCCTCGGTGTGATGTATTTCATCATCTTCAGAAGGGTTTGGCTCGTTGAAGATCCACTCCCTCTCCCTGGTTTCGAAGCCACACTGAAGATGTTGGACATCGCTTCAGACGTCAATACAGGGGCTGTCGAACACGCACGTGAGTCACTGAAGACCATTGGTGTGTGGACTGGAATTACAATGATTGGAATGTTCTTGATCGAATATCCGCTCATATGGCTCTCCGATAAAAAACTCTCAGTCATGGATTATCTCGCAGAGACACTGCATGTTGGTGACGTTGGACTTGCCTCGTTTTACAGTGCAGGAAAAATCCACCAGCCATCTGGAATTTACGAAGATGGTTCTTCAAAGAAGTACACGCAGTGGTCTGAAGAATCAGCTTGGAATCCCTTCGCTTACACCTACGTCGGTGTCGCTCTGACACCTTCGATGTTTGCTATCGGTTGGTTCATGAAGACTCGAGTGGCATTCTTGGTCAACCTTGGAACGCTCGTTGGCTGGTTCTTCCTCGTTCCACTTGCTGTATTCGCAAACTTCCCTGTTTACGATGCTACGATGCAAGCCAACGTCCCTATCCAAGCCTATGCAAGTGAAGGTGGTCAAGCATTGCAAATGATCGCCTTCTCCAAGACCGTTCGAACCATTGCGATTGGTTCCATTGTTGGCGGTGGAATGTTTGGATTGGCCAAGATGTGGCGAACATTTGCCAACATCTTCAAGGACATTGGTGCAGCTTTCAAGGGCGAAGGTTCCCAAGAATACATGGAAGGCAAAGGCTGGTACGAATGGCCGCTCATGCACATTCCAATTTTCATGGGACTAACGTTCCTGTCCATGATCCTCATCTTCTGGGTTGGAGGCTTCCCAATCGCTGCTGCCATCATCTTTGCAACGGTTCTCATCATGACGACCTTCCTTCTCGGAGCCATCGCAGTGCGTGTCATGGGTGAAACAGGTATTGAGCCGGTTTCAGGAACCTCATTCATCGTTCTGCTCATGCTGTTGGGAATCTTCCTCAACTTTGATCAAGCACTTGGTTTGAACAAACAAGATGCCGTTCTCCTCGGTCTCGTAGGAACAACGGTCTTTGGTTCAGCAATTTCGATGTCAGGAACAGTCATTGGTGATTACAAGAACAGTCTCTACATCGGTAACCGACCCTACCACATTTCGAAAGGGAACATCATGGGTGTTGTTCCTGGTGCTATCATCGGTGCAGCAGTTGCTATCTTCCTCTCGATTCAACTCGCAGAGGGCCGAATTGACCTGATTGCTCCACAGGCCAACGCCTTTGCAACCTTCTCGGTCATCTTCGCTGAAGGACAAGGTGACTTGATGCTCCTTGCACTCGGTTTCCTCTTGGGAATGTTCGTTGAGTGGGTTACTGGTATGGGAACATCGTTTGGTCTCGGAATGTATCTTGATGTTCCTCACACGCTTCCAATGCTCATCGGTGGTTACAGCCGAGACAAATGGGAAGAAAAGAAGCTCAAGCCGAAAGTCGAGGCGATCAAGGCAGAAGAAGGAGCGACAGCAGCCGAAAAGAAGCGTGCTCTCATTCTCCTCAGCACCTTCATGGTCGCTGCGGGTCTCTTGACGGGTGAAGCATTCTTCGGAACGGAGTCGAGTATTCTCTCGTTCATCGACACGCTTGTTCCTGATCCGAATGCCACGAGTTGGTACATTGGCCGTATGGCTGGATTCGTTGGTCTCAATGTCGGTATTGGTTACATCATCTATGCTCTGTTCAAGCGAGCGGGTGTCATTGGAGCTCCACCAGTTATGGATGCTGAACTGGTCAATGAGTCGTGACCACCATGCGTGGTGGCTCCGTCCCAGCACATGTCTGGCTGGTTCTCGGAGTGGCGATATGTGGCGTTTCCAGTGCTGGAGCCATCTTTACGCACGTGGATGAGATCGACCCCTTGCTGCGTGCTTCTTGGCGCTTGCAACTGACAGCATTGATTCTTGCACCGCTGGCTGTTTGGCAACTCTACCATATCGATTATGAGGTGAAATCGAAACTATGGAGCGCATCAACAGCGAAAATCATCCTTGCTAGTGGCGTATTCTTAGCTCTCCATTTCGGCTTCTGGGTCACATCGCTCGACTATACTTCTCTAACCCACTCATTGTTGTTCGTGACTGCTCATCCATTGGTCATTCTGATTGGTATGTTTCTCTTCGTTCGGAAACCAAACCGATTGGAATTGATTGGTGGAATCGCTGCTTTTACGGGTGCTGCGATTTCAATGCTCGATGCAGGTGATGTCCAAGGTGACCGTTCTGTCACCTTTTTTGGTGATCAGTTAGCGTTCTTTGGTGCGGTCTTTGTGGTTGGTTACATCGTCTGCGGACGGATACTTCGAGAATGGATGCCTCTTTTCCTCTATGCGTTCCCTGTAACCCTCATTGGCGGACTCCTTTTGCTTCCAGCTTCATGGTTGCTTGAAGACGGTTTTTCTGAATTCGGAGCCTTCGGATACTTTGGACATCAAACGTTGGTTTGGTTTGTATTGTTGGCCTTCATTGCAGGAATTCTAGGTCATACCGGGCTCAATTATTGCCTCAAATATGTCTCACCTTTGTTGATCTCAATCAGTGTTACACTCGAGCCTGTGCTCGGTTCACTGATCGGATGGATGTTCTTTTCAACAGGTATTCCTGGCCTATGGACTTGGATTGGCGGTCCTATTCTGATGCTCGGTATTGTCTCAATTATCTACGGAGAACATCTCACCAACCAAACATCACTTGATAAAAAAGACCGTGTAGTGGAGGCTGAATGATGGATACAAAATGGGTTTTGATGACCAACGATGATGGAATCGATGCACCTGGCTTTGAGTTGCTTGTCAAGGCCATGAACAAAGCAGGTATTCCACTTGTAGCATTCGCTCCATCTGGGAACAAATCTGCATGCAGTATGCAATTGAATTTGGGTAAACCCATCGATCTTCACAACCGAAATGAGTTGATTCAACAATGGGACCTTGATGAATCGATAGGCGTGCATCTTTTTGCCCTTGATGGTACACCATGCGACACAATGATTGTTGCCCTTGATGGAGGTCTCAATCATGTCCTGCCTCATATTCGACCATCCTTGGTTCTCTCGGGTGTGAATCTTGGTCCAAACCTCTCACAAGATTCCTACCACAGTGGGACTATGGGAGCCGCTCGAGAAGCAGGTTTGTATGGCATTCCTGCCATCGCAAGCTCGTATACATCCTTCGATCCTGAAGGTATGGAGGTTGGAATTGATGCAACTGTCGAACTTGTTCAACGGGTCCTTCCTTTGGTACCAAAAACGCCAGAAAACCTCTGCCGACCTCACATCGACCTACATGCCAAGCATGTTTCCTCTTGGCCAAATTCAGCACCTGAACGCTCATCCTCCGAAGCAGATCAACAACTGATGAGCGCTTTCAAGAATGGAGAGTTGATGTTGAACTTGAACGTTCCACCAGAATGGAACGGATCGTACCAAACCACACGCTTAGGCATGCGTTGGTACAGAAACGCTGTTCAATTCTCTGAAGGAAAAGCAGGTTCTGTTGAATCAACGTTCACAATAGGTGCTGCTTTCATTGATACTGAAACTGTTGAAAACGGCGATTGCGATTCAGTTGCTTCGGGAATTGCAAGTATTTCCTCACTTCCAACGTGGCCACAAACCCATCCACTTGCCCTAGATGATGCCTTGCTTGCACACGCACTCCGTTCGGATGAGACAGGGCATCCAATGTGGTTCAAAGGTTGAGTTCAACACCTTCGTCCAATAGGAAATGACAGATTGCAATAGCATGATGCCCCTGCAACCACGTGGAGCCGAGGGAACGGGGTGTCCCTAGATCCGTATCCAACGGCTGATCATCGGAGAGAAGGAATGCAATGGAGTCCTCAGTTGGAGTTGATTGGATCTGAATGGTACTATTATCGTTCCACAATCGCTCTGCATCAGCATCGAGTCGAACCGTGATACAAGCCATCCATTCGGGCCACGGGCGAGACAACGAGCCTCCTCCGACGAACAGTCCTGGCGTTCGTTGAATCCAGTGGCCAATCGCTGGTAAAGGCTCTCGGATGACTTTTGCAATCAGGCCTGCAACGCTACGTTCTTCGGCATGAAATCCCCGGAGTTCTGAACCTACAAACTTCAGTCTTCGATGCGGCCCTGGTCCGCCTTGGAGATGCAGGACGACTTCGACATTGTCTCGAAGTCCATGTGAAGTGAGCAGTGAAGACATGACTGCTCGAATGAGCACATCCATCCTCCCAGCACCACCTGCAAGGTCGTTCAATGGTAACTTGCCCTTGCTCATGGCTCGATGGCCAACGATTGCAAATCGTCGCACTTCAATCGCCTCGTTCAATGATTGTCCGTAGTGCATCGCAAAGATCGTACTGCGTTTCAAGGACAAAGTGACTTCCTTGTTTGTCGACAAGATAGCCTCGAGGTTTCGATGAATCTCCCAAATCTTCCAAACGATTGGCAACCACTGCAGTCATTTCAGAGTGCTCAATTTGGGCTGTTGCACGATGGATAAGATCACGTTGCTTGATTCCAGTTTCCAACTTGAACCCAATTCGAGTCGAACCACGAACCTTCTCCTTGAGTTCCTGAATGTGTTTTGCTCCCTCGACGAGTTGAACCTTCAGTGGGCCTTGTTGGCTTGCCAACTTACCCTCTGCAGGTGCTTCAACAACGTAGTCGAGCACTGCAGCAGTGTGGCCCCAGGCATGTATCTCATCGTTCGAGAGCGCTTTGAGTTCAGCGAGCATTTCATCAGGTTGCTCTGCTTTGATGCACAGTGGTAACCACGACGGCTGCTCGACACTTGTTCGACCAACAACACATGTTACATCGTGCCCATAACGATAGAGATCGTCAGCGATTGCATATCCCGTCGAACCAGAACTCGTGTTTTGAACACCACGAACATCATCGATCGGTGAATATGTTCCGCCAAGCGTTACGACGACGCTTTTCCGATTCTTTGAATGCGCATTGATTCCGTGTGCAAATCGAGCAACAATGTATTCGTGACTCGGTGTCTTTCTCTTCCCTTCTTCGAGTTCGCCCCACATCACATCAATACCTTCGTCTCTCAAACGTTCAACGATGTCATCGGTCACTGGATCGTCTGCAAGGTCTCCATGCATACTTGGAACCATGAGAACATGCGTGTTCCTCGACCGTGCAGCGCTCAACGCCATGAGAAGCGGTCCTTGCTGCATCCCGTGAAGGTGTGCTGCGATCGTGTTCCGCGTTGCTGGAGCGACAAGAATGGCATCAACATCCTCAAGCTGCTTCATATCACCATCCCAATCGGTAATGACTTCGCATTGACTTGCCCATTCAACAGCAAGTGGTGTGATGACCCGTTGTGCACTTTCGGTCATAATCACGAGCATCTCGGCTCCATGTCGTCGCATTTCTCGAAGAAGTCGAACTGTATCCACTGCAGCAATACCACCCGTGACACCGACCAGTATGCGCTTGCCAGCAAGACTGGCACCACGCTTCTCAACGTCGGTATCACGGACGCTCATGTCCTTGCGAGCGTATTGACCATCAAGACTTCTTCGCTGTTCACAAGCCTTCATGTGAGGGCAGATACTGGTAGCACCATGGCAGGGAACAGAGGCGATGATATCGTCTTGGCTGGCTCGGGTGGTCAGCGTGCTTCTGCAACTCTTTCTGCTATTTTCGACCAAACACATCGAAGTACAGCGCTTATCCTTGCTATTGACAGTCTCATCATCGTTCTTATTGCATGGGATTTTGCGAGCCTATCTCAACAATACATCGGTCGAGGTGCTATGTTGATTTGGGCGATTCCACTCTTCATTACAACCTCGACATGGTTCTCGTATCGATCACGTCGCCGTTGGGCATATTGGCCAGCAGCAATGATCATTGCCATCGCAGCAGTCATTTTCTTTCTGTTGTTCTTAGCGAATTTGTATGCTACATTGGGTGGAGCAGCTGGAGGAATTTTGTTCATGTTGATCATGGGGTATGCATCCTTCAGTTCGTTTCAACGTGTTCGTTATCATTTCTCTCCACTCTATAGACAAGGATACACAACATTTGTTCCTACGCCGGAAGCAGATTTGGAAGAAGGCGAGATGTTGGCAGCTTGTCCAAGTTGCATGGCAGTACTAGCCATTCGTCCCGATCTTCTCTCTCCGTCGGATTCCTGCCCACATTGCAATAGTCCACTCGTGAGCAAAGAGCTCGCACAACGTCATGGTTGGGAAGAAGAGTAGATCTCAACTCGAACATGAGAGCATCGAGCAACCAACGCGAGGGCGAGCCCATACAGGTCGCTTTTGGAACCATTTTTCTTCGTGCTCAGGTTGTTCTGCGCATGGCTGCTTAAGCAGTACATA